>DATECV010000189.1:0-3307 GCA_035286725.1 Dehalococcoidia bacterium
GGGCGGCGGCACCGTGATGCCGGGCGCGATGCCGTGGCTCCACCGGTGGTGGGGCAACCCGATGTTCTCACTGCTGGCGCGGCGGTGGTTCCGCGCGCCGGTTCACGACGTCTACTGCGGTCTCCGCGCGTTCCGAAGGGATCTGTCCGAGCGCCTCGATCAGCGGTGCACCGGCATGGAATTCGCCACGGAAATGATCATCCGCGCCAGCCTGTACGGGGCGAAGATCGCCGAGGTGCCGATCACGCTCCGCCCCGATGGCCGCAAGGCCCACGCGCCGCACCTGAAGACCTTCCGGGACGGCTGGCGCACGCTGCGGTTTTTTCTCATGTACTCGCCACGCCAGCTGTTCCTGGGCCCAGGCGCGCTGCTCGTGCTCCTGGGCCTGGTCGGCTACGCCGTGGCGCTGCCCGGCCTCAGCATCCGCGGTGTGCACTTCGACGCGCACACGTTGCTCTTCGCGAGCCTGGCGATCCTGTGCGGGTACCAGGCGATCCTCTTCGCGATCTTCACCAAGACCTTCGCGATCACCGAAGGTCTGATGCCGGAGGACCCGCGACTCACGCGCTTCTACCAGGTCGTGAACCTGGAGCGAGGGCTGGTCGTCGCCGGCGGAGGACTGCTCGTGGGTGTCGGTTTGCTCGGCTACGCCCTCTACCACTGGGCCTCGACGGGCTACGGCGCCCTCGACTACGCGCGAACGATGCGCTGGGTCATCCCGGGGGCCACGCTCACGGCGCTCGGGTTCCAGACCGTCTTCTCCAGCTTCTTCGTCAGCATCCTCGGGATGGGCCGAAAGTGAGCCTGACCGAGCGCGTCCACGACGGATACGTGACCACCCGGCGGGTGCGCGTGCTCGCTGACCACCTTGCCGCTCTCGTCCCGCAGGGCGCGCGCGTGCTCGACGTGGGCTGCGGCGATGGCCTGCTCGACCGCGAGCTGCTGTCGCGGCGACCCGACCTTTCGATCGAGGGGATCGACGTTCTGATCCGCTCCGACGTGCATATCCAGGTGACCGGCTTCGACGGGCGCGCGATTCCGTTCGGTGATCGGAGCTTCGACGCGGTCCTCTTCGTAGACGTGTTGCACCACACGGATGACCCGTTCGCCGTCCTGAGCGAGGGCACGCGGGTCGCGAGGCGCGCGGTTGTGGTCAAGGACCATAATCTGGATGGCGTTCTTGCCGGACCGACGCTGCGCTTCATGGACCGTGTGGGCAACGCCCGGCATGGCGTGAGAATCCCCTACAACTACTGGCCCAGGGCGCGCTGGACCGACGCGTTCGCGCGGCTCGGATTGACGGTCGCGGCGTACCGGGATCGATTGGGCCTGTACCCGTCGCCGGCGAGCTGGGTGTTCGAGCGCTCCCTGCATTTCGCCGCACGGCTGGAGCGATCCGGAAACGGCAAGGGTTGATGCGGGATGCCTGGGCGTTGTTCGCGATCGCGCTGGCCCTGCGCCTGGGCTACGTGCTGTTCTATCCGCAGCTGCCGCTCGGCTCCCACGACGCCTTCGCGTACGATCACTTTGCCTGGAACCTGGCGTCAGGGAAAGGGTTCGTCGGGCCCCTCCTGCATACGCCTCCCGGGTCCCCGGACTTTCCGCAGGCGTCCATCGGCCCGATCTATCCGGGGTTTCTGGCTCTGATCTATCTGGTGTTCGGCCACTCGCTGGTGCCGGTCAGGGTCGCCCAGGCGCTCCTGGGCGCGCTGATCATCGTCGTGCTGTACGGGACGGTCAGGGACGCGTTCGGGCGCGAGATCGCCCGGCGCGCCGGGGTGCTCATCGCGCTGTATCCCGCGCTCATCGTCAACACCGGTGTCGTTCTCACGGAGACGCTGACCGCATTCCTTCTGTCCGTCGTGGTGTGGACGCTCGCGCGAGCCGTGCGCTCCGAGGCCATCTGGCCCTGGGGCACGGCTGGCGTCACCATGGGGATGACGATTCTCCACCGCCAGGAAACTCTGGCACTGGTACCCGTGTTCGCGGCTCTGATCGTCTGGCGCTTTCGGCCGCGACCTCCCGGCCCGCGGGTGGCGCTGTTCGCGGTGATCGCGATCCTGACGGTCGGCGTCTGGACGGTCCGGAACTATGTCGTGTTCCGGACGTTCATCCCCGTGACGTATCGCGGCGGAGAGACGTTGTGGATCTCGACGAAGGGATGGATGGAGTGGCGCACCGACGACCCGGAGTTTCAGTCGCTCGTGCGCGGAGTGAAGTACTACGAGCAGGACAAGCCATTCCGGCGTGCGGCGCTCCGGAACATCGCGAGCGATCCGGTCAGGTACCTCATCCTCAGCGTGAAGCGCATTCCGCAGATGTGGGTGGGCAGCCATTCGACAGTCGTCGGGCTGTCGCGAAGCTTCAGGGACTATTACACGAGCGGCTACTACGCTCGTGTCGCGGCGAAAGCGGCGCTGCTTCTGGCAAACACGTTGCTGGTCCTCGCCGGTGTCTGGGGGCTGGTCGTTGCGCTGCGGGCGACCGGGGGCGCACAGAGCCTCCCGGCCTTGTTGGCGGCTCCGATCATCGTGATCGCGATCCTGCATTTCTTCTTGTACGCCACTCAGCGCTACGCCGTTCCCGTCATGCCGTTCGTTCTCGTCTTCGCGGCCGTGGCATTCGGACGATGGGGTGTTTTGTCGGAGCGGATGGTATCGTGGTCCAGTCGATGAAGATCACGCCCACGACTCGGATCTACGTTGCGGGTTGCGCCGGTATGCTGGGGGACGCCGTCTACCAGCACCTGTCGGGCATCGCCGAGGTCCGGGCGACCGACATCAACGTGAACGAGCCATGGTTGGGTTACGCCGACGTGCGCGACTACTCGCAGATGCTCCGCTCAATCGGAGAGTTCCGTCCCGATGTCATCGTCAATCTGGCGGCCATCACGGATCTCGAGCAGTGCGAGCGAGAGCCGGAGAGCGCGTGGCTGACCAACGCGCTGGGCTCCGAGAACCTCGGGCTGATTGCGAACCAGCTGGAGGCGACCTGCGTGTACATCTCGACGGCCGGCGTGTTCGACGGCGCGCACGCGACCTACTCCGACTTCGACACCCCGAACCCCATCAATTGCTATGGCCGGTCGAAGCACTATGGCGAGGCGTTCGTCCAGCAGCACGTTCGAAAACACTACGTGCTGCGGGCCGGATGGATGATGGGTGGTGGGCCGGCGAAGGACAAGAAGTTTCTCAACAAGATCTACCGCCAGCTCGTCGAAGGCCGGCGGGAGCTGTTCGTGGTTGACGACAAGGTCGGCACGCCCACGTACACGGTCGATTTCGCCCGCGGCCTGCACGTGCTGCTC
>DATECV010000190.1:0-3377 GCA_035286725.1 Dehalococcoidia bacterium
ATCATCGCCGTAGTCGTGGGGCTCGCGATCTTCGCGTTCTCGAAGCTCACGTCGTCGAAGGAAGAGCACGAGTTCGGCGGCTAGGTCATAAGCTAGTCAGCGCGTCAGCCAGTCAGCCTGTCAGCCGCATTCCTGCGCAGGCTCCTGCTTGCGCACGCTGACCTGCTGACCTGCTCCCCCATGAACGAAGACCTCCGCAGCATCGCGAGCGACATCGTCGAGAAGGCGCGGCGCCTGGGCGCGGACGAGGCCGACGCCTACATCCGCTCGGGCGTCGAGTCGACCGTCAGCGTGCGCAAGCAAGAGATCGAGAAGCTGTTCGAGGCGGGCTCGCGCTCGGTCTCGATCCGCGTGATCAAGGAGAAGCGCACCGCCGTCTGCAACACCTCCGACTTCACGCCGAAAGCCCTCGACGAGATGGTCCGCACCGCCGTCGAACTCGCCGCCATCAGCGAGCCCGACGAGTACGCCGGCCTCCCCGCGAAGGAAGACCTCGCCACGGACTTCGGCGCCGGGCTCCAGCTCTACGACGAGCGCATCGAGTCGCTGACCGTCGACGAGATGAGGGACATCGTCCTGCGCGCCGAGCAGGCGGCGTTCGACTTCGACAAGCGCATCACGAACAGCGAAGGCGCGGAGTTCGGCGCCGAGCGCGGCGAGACGGTGCTGGCGAATACGCTGGGCTTCTGCGCCAGCTTCCCCTACACCGCCGCCTCGTTCGCGGTCTCGATCCTGGCCGACGAAGACGGCCAGGACGTAGGCGGCGGCAAGAAGCAGAGCGACTACTGGTTCACCGCGGAGCGCATGTTCCACCGGCTGGAGCGCCCGGAGGACGTGGGCCGGCGTGCGGCGGCGCGCGTCATCCGCAAGCTGGGCGGCCGCAAGGTGCAGACGCGGGAGGTCCCTGTCGTGTTCGAGCCCGGCGCGACCGGGTCACTCATGGGCATCGTCGCCGGCGCAGCGTCGGGCGAGGCGCTGTTCAAGCGCTCGACGTTCCTCACGGACCTTGAGGGCAGCGAGGTGGCCTCGCCGCTGGTGACCATCGTCGACGATGCCACGTTGCCGGGGCAGCTCGGCTCGCGGCCGTTCGACGGCGAGGGCGTGGGGCGCCGCAAGAACGTGCTGTTCGAGCGCGGCGCCTTCCGCATGTTCCTGTTCGACAGCTACTACGCCCGGCGCATGGGACGCCGCACGACCGGCAGCGCGGCACGTATGGGCGACAGCATCGGCGTCGGCACCGGCAACCTGATCTGGGAGCCCGGCGCCCGTGACCCCGCCGAGATCCTGGGCGAGGTGAAAGACGGCCTCTACCTCACCGGCCTGATGGGCTTCGGCGTAAACCCGACGACCGGCGACATCTCGAAGGGCGCGCACGGCATCTGGATCGAAGACGGCAAACTGGCGTACCCGGTCGAGGAGATCAACGTCTCCGGCAACCTGAAGGACATCCTGCGGGACATCGACGCGGTCGGAAGCGACCTAGAGTGGCGCGCCGGAAGCGCCACCCCGACCATCCGCGTCTCCAGGCTCATGGTGACGGGGCTGTAGGCCGGTCGTCAGTCGTCGGTATCTGCCTGTGGCCGCTTGACGCGGTTGTCGCCGCCTTCCTATAGTTTCGAAGCCGCGGCGAGCGAAGAAGGTGAGCGGGATCACGCCCGTTTGCCTGACGCTGGCAGGGTAGTTCCTGTCCGAGTCAGGCGAGCGGGCGTTTTGGTTTCCCGCGGAGGTGCAGCGTGGCTGGTGCGGGCGAGATCAACGAGGTGCGGGCGCGCAGGCATGCGGGCATTGAGTCCGCGGCTCGTAATGGGCGAGAGTACTCTAAGCGGCTGGGCGTCCTCACCCACGCGCAGCTGCAGGCAGCCTTGTCGCGGTTTGAGCTGGGCGAGCTCCTGGGAGCGGAGCCCGCGCAGGGCGGAATGTTCGGCCAGAACGTGATGCTGCGGACCACCTCCGGCGAATGGGTACTGCGAGGCGCCCCACATTCTCTCCGGCAGTTTCCGTCGGAACATTGCTATTCGCGGCTGATCCACGAGCGCACAGAGACGGACGCGCCGTGGCCCTACCTGCTCGAACGATCGACCGAACTCTTCGGGTGGAGCTACGCACTGATGCCGCGGATTCCGGGTGTGGCACTTAACGACCCGGGAGTCCAGGACTCGCTTGCACCCGACGCTCGGATGGAGATCGCGCGCGCGATGGGCGAGCACCTGGGGCGGCTCCAGAGCGCGACGTGGGACCAACCGGGCGACTTCAGCTATGAGGCCGACGCCATCGTCCCGCTGTCGCAACCCTTTTCGGAATGGTTCGAGACGCGGGTGCGTCGGTGGCTGGCTCAGTGCCTCGAGGCCACCGCAACCACGGGCGCGACAACGGACGACGACGTGGCCTGGGTAGAGTCGGTGATCGATGAAGCGCGGGACGCGCTGGAGGAGCCGTTCGAACCGGTCATCGTGCACACGGACTACACCGAGGGGAACGTCGTGGGTGAACCGGACGAGGACGGCAACTGGCGTGTCAACGGAATCTTTGACCTCGCGGAGTCGTACATCGGCGATGGCGAGTACGACCTGGCGCGGTCGGGCGCGTGGTACTGGCAACGGCTGGGGCCAGTTGGGTTGCAGGGGTTCGTCCAGGCGTATACGGCGCGGCGTCCGCTCCGGCCGGGCTACGAGCAGCGATTCCCGTTGTACATGTTGCAGGACCGGCTCATCTTCTGGGAGTACGGGCAGCGCAACAAGATGTGGTTCAGGCCCGGACTGACGTTGCGGGCGTGGGCCGCACCCGCAGTTGAGATCACGTTGCCGGTGTAAGCGCGAGATCTTCGCGGATCCGTGAGAATCTGTGGTTCCTACTTCTTCTTCGCCTTCGTCTTCGCCTCGACCTCCTTCGCCATGTACTTCACGACCTTGCGGATCAGCGCCACCGGCAGCGGCTTGTCGAGCGGGAACCGTACCGTGCCCTTCGACGTCTCGTACCGCGCGAACTCCTTCGCGAAAGCCTCGACCGGCGCCGGGTACAGGCCGATGTGGTGCGTGTGCCCGGCGAAGTACACTAGCACCCGCCCGTGCAGCTTGAACGCCGGCATCTGATAGCTGATCGACTCCACCGCCTCCGGCGAAACCTCCCGCACGAGCTGCCGCACCTGCTTCAGCGCGTCCCACGCATCCTTCGGAGCGGCTTTGATGTACTCGTCGATCGTCGTGGGCGTCTTTGTCTGCGCAGCCTTCTTCACGCGAACACCTCTGTCACAGCGGCGACCAGTACCGGCGCCCTTCGCCCGTCAGCACGCGCCCGAACGTCAGCCCCGGGAAATGGCTCGCGCCGACGAGCACGCCGCTGCCTTCCGCCTCCCGCGCCATCGCCTCCTGGCCCGCGCG
>DATECV010000191.1:0-8012 GCA_035286725.1 Dehalococcoidia bacterium
GCCGTCGCCGCGGCCTTCGGCGCCGTGGCAGACGATGCAGTTCGCCTGGAACAGCATCTTGCCCTTCTCGATCGAGTCCGCCGTGGCCTTCACGGGGTTGCCCGCGGAGGGGTTGGCGACGGTCTTGTGGGGGTGTACGCCGAACCAGAAGACGGCGCCCGCCAACAGCAGAGCGGTGGCCGTGGTGACGCCGATGCGATACCCCTGGCGCGCCAGCGGCCGGAACTGCTCGCGGTAGACGAGGAGCACGGCCCCGCAGACCGCCAGCAGCGCGCCCACCACGATGTTCCACGTCAGGGAGTCGAAGGGGAGGGCGTAGGGCCCGCCTTCCGTTTCCTTGCCGGTGTCGGACGGCGCGACCGAGACGACGAACGTGCGGGACACGTCGTCCTGGCCGGCGCGACGAATGCCGGCCTCGGCCTGCCATGAGCCCGCCTGGGTGAAGTACGAGCCCTGGCCTTCGTACTCGCCCGCGTTCGTGGTGGCGCGCAAGAGCAGCTCGGCGGTGGACTGTCGCGCGTCGGGCTGGGCGGGGTCGATGTAGGTGAAGCGCAGGCGGGCCTGCGTGATGCCGGTGGCGGGCGAGCCGTCAGCGTTGCGGATGGTGAGCGTGTAGCGGTTGATGCCGACGCGGTTGGGCTGAATCTCGAAGCCGAGCTGCAGGTCGCCGGCCTCCTTCACGTCGGTGAAGTCGGTCTTCGCGGCCTGCGCGGCCTGCTTCTGCGCGATCTCGCCCTTCGCGGTCGAGGTCTGCGTCAGCACGGCCACCGAGGCGAACACGGCGACCACCAGCACCACCTCGACGGCGATGGTGACCGGAAGCGCGCGCTGGAGCCACGAAAGCTGGCGGGACCACGCCGACTGGCGCGCCTTGCCGTCGCCGCCCCCGCCGCCCTGCTGGTACATGCCGTCGACGGCCGCGACGAGGCGCGGTTTCAGGACGAACGCGTTCAGCCCGGCGACCGGCAGGAGCAGGCCGACGATGATGAGCTTCGCGAGCAGCACGCGCCCGTACGTCGTGTCGGTGAACGCCGACCATTCGGGGATCTCGACCAGGGCGTTGAAGACGCCGGTGGCGAGGACGGTGATGACGCTGAGGCCGGCGAGGATGGAGAAGCGGTCGAAGGCGTTGGCCAGGTAGAGGAATCGCACGGGCTCATCGGAGAGGCGGCCCCGCGCGAACCGCAGCAGGGGGATGAGCAGGATCAGCGCCCCGAGCCAGACCGACGAGGCGGCGAAGTGCAGGAGGTCCGCCGCGATCGACCAGGCCTTCCCGTCGCCCGTGGCGCCGTGGCTGACCATCGAATACGTGACCATCGCGGCGCCGGCGGCGAGGATCAGGACGGCCATACCGAGCTGGCGCAGGCGACGGTTGGCACTGAGGTACAGGACGTCGGCGCCGATGAGCGCGAGGGCCACGAGCGCGAGATTGGCGAACTGGTAGCGGCCGGTGCGGACGGTGGTGACGTACTCGTAGATCGTGGTCGACGTCTCGAAGCGGCTGACGGCGAGCACGACGAGCAGCGCCGAGGCGATGAACGAGACCGGCAGCAGGACGTGCGAGACGGTGACCACCCAGGTATCGGATGCCTCCGTCGTGGCCTTGTGGTCGTCGTCTTCGAGGAAGGCGGCGGCCGGCCGGACGACGGCCACGGCGAACACGGCGGCGCCGGCGGTAGCGGCCAGGGCCAGGAGCGCCAGCCATTTGAGGGTGGAATCGACGTTCTTCGGCAGGAGGCCGGTGGAGCCGCCGCCGGCCGAGGCGTCCGGGTCGAACACGGCGTTGGGCGGCACCGTTCCGTCCGGGTTCAGGATGATGAACTGGAAGATGCCGGTCCACGGGTGACCGTCGACCCTGGAGACGTTCGCGAACTCGACGGTGTACAGGCCGGGGTCCAGCGACGGCACGCCGACGGAGGCTATGGTCTGGTCGTCGTCATCGACGACGACATCGCCCTTGTCGACCTGGTTCCGGTCGACGTCGAACACCTCGATCTTCGTGAGCCTGGGCTCGACGTTCTCGCTGAAGTACAGGATGACGCGGGCCGGCGAGCGCCGCTCCTGGGCTCCGTTCTCGGGTGAGCTGCGGATGAGCGCGGCGTGGGCGTGGACGACGGGCGCCGCCTCGTGTACGGCGATCGCGCCGAGCACGGCCAGCAGGACCGCGGCCGCGGCCAGTCTCGTCCAGCGTGCCCGGACCCAAGCTCGACGGATCAAGAGCGTCTCCGGGTCAGGAGGAAGCCGCCAACGGCCGCGACGGCGCCGGCCGCGACGGCCACGACGACGATTACGATCAGCGTGCCATTGCCATCGCCGTCATCGCCGTCATCGCCGGCCTCGGCGCCGCTGGTGGCGGTGGAGGTCGCGCCCGAGGTCCGGACGCTGGTCGGAGCGCTGGACGGCGTGTCGCCGGAGGAGACGGGTGTATCGCCGGTGCTCGGGGTCTCGCCCTCCTCCGCGCCGACCAGCTCGAGCTGCGCATCGTTCGCCAGGTCGACGGTGGTGGGCGTGTAGTCGGCGATATAGAAGGAGAAGGCGCCTTCGGCGGGATCGCCGTCCTCGTCCGAGACGTTCTTCCAGTTCACCACGTAGCGGCCGGCTGTCAGCTCGGGCTGCAACGCCACGGAGAGCTTCGAGCGGTCATCGTCATTGACCGTCGCGGAGCCCGAGGTGACCGAAGGGCCGCGGTCCTTGTTGACCTGCAAGTCGTACGTCCCGGCGACCTTCTGGATGTCGTTCGTGAACGTGATCTCGACGGCGGAGGGCGAGATCGGGACGATCTCGCCCTTGCCCGGCGTCGAGCTCTTGTATCGCGCGTGGGCGAGAACCGGGGCCACGCTCCAGAACGCGGCGGCGACCGCGATCACCGTCAGTGCGACTGCCGAGAGCGCGGCTCTCCTTCGGTCCTTCGCCATGTGGTCACTCCTCGTCCAGACGGGTGCGGCGCATCAACGCTCCAGAGCCCGCGACGGCCAGCCCCGCCACCAACAGTACACTCGCGAGGGCCGCGCCCGCATTGCCGGCATCCTGGCCGGCGCCCGCCGGCGGCAGCACGTCGGGCCGGGGCGCGACGGGCTGCGCGGGGATCTGGCCGCAGGAGATCACCTTGCCGTCGTCTCCATGCACGTCCACGACGTGCGTCCCATCCGCAATGGCGGAGAACGGCCGGTCGATGGTCGTGACCGAGCGTCCCGTCGTGACGCCCGCCTGCGCAACCACGTTGCCCAGGTTCACGTCGATGCCTCCCGTGCAGCCGATGTGGATCATCGCCGCGTGGGAGCTGCCCGGCGCGAGCCCGTTGATGAAGACCTGCACAACCGTCTTCGCTCCGCCGTCGGCGGGGAAGATCTCCGCGCGGCCGTCGATGCCGGATCCGTTCTGTTCGTCCATGTGGACCACGATCCCGCCCGTCGCCGGGGGATCCGGCTCTTCCTTGGCGGCAAGAGATCCGACATTTGAGAATATCGCTGTGATGAAGGCGGCGGCGACCGCCGCCAAAGCCAGGAACCGCATGAGGTGCCCCTTTCTTGCTGTGGCGTTTGCCAAACCCAGACTGATGCAGCGTGAACCGCGACGGCCCCGCTGGCCCTCAAACGGGCCGGCGCCGCGGATCGCGTCGAGCGCGCCTCGCCCCGCCTCTGTGCGGAATGCGGACGCTGTGCGCATGCGTGTGGGTTGAACGCCTGACAAGGTGGAAAGGTTACCTCCGGTTTTCATGAATCCCATCGCCCGGCGGGAGAGAAGGCGTCCTCCCCTCCCACCGGAGGATGGTTTTGTTACCGCGCGCGATTCCAGGCCAGCGTCCCTGCGCCGGCGAAAACACCACCCAGGCTCAGCGCGACGAGGCCGAGCAGCGCCAGCGTCCCGCCGCCCGGCGCCGCGGCCCCGGCCGTGCCCGCGGAGGGCAGGGTGATCGGCGTCGCGACGCGCGGCTGGTCGGGGATCACGGCGCAGGCCAGCACCGCCTTGTCGCCGCCGGTGGGGCCGGCGTGGACGAGGACCGCGTGCGTCCCGTCCACCAGTTCGTCGAACGGGACGTCCAGCACGGTCACCGAGCTGCCGTAGGGGACGCCGTCCGAGGTGAGGTCGTGCAGGTCGCCCGCGTGCTTGCCCGGCGCGCCGCCGCACACGCTCTGTTCGTGTACGTGGCTCATGTGGGTGCTGCCCGGCTCGATGCCGTTCACGTACACGCCGACCTGCGACTTCATGCCGCCATCGACGGGCAGGATCTCGACGCGCCCATCGACGCCGGAGCCGTTCTGCTCGGCCAGGTGTGCCACGACGAGGCCCGTCGTCGTCGCGCCTTCTTCCATCGCCTCATGGCCCGCCTCCTGTTCGTGATCGGCGTCCATATCGTCGCCGTGCGTGTGGCCGGCAGGCATGTCCATCCCGCCGCCGGGTACGGCCGGAGCGGGCATCGTCGTTTCGCCGATGCTGAACGTAAACGAGCCCGAGCGCTCGTGGCCGTCTTCGGCGCCGGTGTTGGCCCAGTGGACGGTGTAGGTCCCGTGCGCGAGGGCCGGCTGCAGGGCGACGGTCATGCTGCGGCCGTCCGCGGACACGGCGGGCGCGCCCGCGGTGACGCTCATGCCGGCGCCGTCGGCCACGGTGAGCTCGTGGGTGCCCGGCACCTTCTGCATCTCGCCGTCGAAGTTCACGGTGACGCTCGCCGGCGACGACGCCAGCACCTCACCGGCGCCCGGCGTCGAGCTTTCGTAGTCCGCGTGGGCGGAGGCGCCGGTGACAATGGCGAGCGCCGCCAGAACGGCCGCGCCCAGCAGCCCCAGGGTTGCTATTGCGTGTTTCAAGGTTACTCTCCTTCTTCACAGACGGAGCGCACAGGGCGCTCGCCGTTAGTTACTCTGCGCGGTCGCCGGCCACCGGCGTCCCTCCAGCGGGCGTGCCGGTCGGCTCGTGATCGCCGCTGGTGGTGCCGGCTTCCGGGGGCAGGTCGCCGCCGATCTCCGACCAGACCTTCACGGTGAACTGGTGCCATGCCTCGTGCATGTCGGTGGAGGCGGTCTTCGCGGCCTCCATGTGCCCGCCTTCGAGCGCGCGGACCAGGCCGATCGCGTGGTCCTGCATCGCCATCGCGTCAGCCTGCAGCGCGTCGCTCCAGTCCGTCATGCCGGCGATGCGGATGAGCGTCCTCGTCGTCGGCAGGAAGGTGCCTTCGACGTCGCCGTCCAGGATCGCCTCGTTCATGTCGTGAATGGGCAGCGCCTGGAGCTCCAGGTTCGAGTACAGCATCTCGTCACGCTGCAGTCTTGTCCGCAGCGCCTCGACATCGCTCTGTTGAGCGCTGCTGTCGGTGTTCGCGTCGCTGCCACCGCAGGCGGCGGCGACGAGCGCCAGCAGCGGGACGAGCACGCCGAGAATGAACGCACGATGAATCATGGCCATAGCCAGGCTCCATTTCTTGTCGGGGATCGATGTGTTCGGGCGGACCGTCAGGCCGCGAGGAGGGGCGGACGGAGGTCGGGCCGAGGGCTGGCGCCGGCCAGGACGGGCGCCGTCACGACGATGAGGACGGCGAACAGCACGGGCACGACGATGAGCGGCTCGCTGGAAAGGAACTGCCCTGCGCCGGCCGACACGGGCGCGTCCGAGCAGGAGCCGGGGCTGATGTGGCAGTGCGCGGCGTGTACGTCGTCGTGTCCGGCGGCGTGGGCCGGCGGGGCGAGGTGGTCGTAGGGTAGGACGGAAGGCAGGATGGCGGCGAACACAACCAGCGCGGCCAGCACCGTGGCGACCCGGCGTAGCTGGGGGCGCGGGACACGCAGGCTTCGCAGCGGGCGCCAGATCGCGGCGGCGGCGGCCAGGAATGCGGCCAAGCCAGCCGCGGCGACCCGGGGATCGACCGTGGTCCAGTTCTGCGCGGTGTCGCCGATGTGCAGCAGCATCCGGCCCGGCCTCCGCGCTGAGTATAGCCAGCGGGGGATGCCTCCCTACGGGCCGAACGTCCCGTATTGCAGGAGGATGGGGCCATACGTACAATGCGCCCACCTTCACAGGCTGAGACGCTTCGAGTCAGGAGGACGACATGGCGCACGAGGAACAACTGGCGGCCGTTCCGCTCTTTTCCCAACTCCCGCGCAAGGACCTGAGCAGGCTCGGTCGTGCCGTGGTCGAACGGAACTACAAGAAGGGCGAGACCATCGTCAAGGAAGGCGAGCAGGCCGTCGCGTTCTTCATCGTCACGAAGGGCAAGGTCGAGGTTGCGGTCGGCCAGGGCGCGAAGAGGCAGAAGCTGAACGAACTGGGGTCCGGCGGGGTCTTCGGCGAGATGGCGCTGCTGGACGGGGGGCCGCGCGTCGCCACCGTGAAGGCGATGGACGACGTGGAGTGCCTGGTTCTCTCGCGCTGGGACTTCGTGGCCGAACTGCGCACGAACCCCCAGATGGCTGTCGGCATGCTGCCTATCATCAGCAAGCGGCTGCGCGAAGTGGAAGCGAAGCTGACCCAGGCGTCGCACTGACGCCATACGCGGTCTTGTGGCTACGAGGCGAGTGTCGCGGCGCCCGCCTTTCTTCTTGTCTGGGGCGTCCGGCGTGGCCGCGCCGCATCGATCTTGACGCGAAGCGCCTCCGCTTCGCGCGCGGGGATCAGGTGTTGCAGTCCCCACTCGCCGATCGCGTTCAGCACCGGCTCCAGCGAGGTTCCGCGCTGGGTGAGGCGGTACTCGGCGCGGAGGGGGTGCTCGCTGTAGACGACGCGGTCGATGAGGCCCTTGCTCTCCAGCAGCTTCAGCCGCTCGGACAGGATCTTCGTCGACATGCCGGGGGACGCGGCGAGGAGGTCGCTGAAGCGGCGACGTCCGAAGTAGAGATCGCGAATAATGAGGAGCGTCCAGCGGTCGCCGATGATGTCGAGCGTCATGGCGATGGGGCAGTACTGGTCGTAGGTCTTGCCCATGGCGGTTGCCCTTCCCGGCTGAATCTTACACGGGGTTGACGCCCCCATACAGTCCCTTTAGAATCGGAAGTCAGTCCCGTCAAGGAGGACGCGCATGCCCACCGCCACCGGCGCCGACCTGGCCGCCGTCCTGCAGGGGCGCGCCGCCGAGATCGAGGCGGCCTGCGCCGGACTGGATGACGCCGTGGCGGGCCGTCGCCCGGCGGAGGGAGCATGGTGCGTCCGCGAGCACCTGTCGCACCTGTACGGCGACGACCGCGACACGTTTCTGGCGGGCATCCAGCGCGTGCTCATCGAGGGCGTGCCCGAGCTGGATGTTTCGCCGGGCATCACGCACTACACCGCCGACCGGCGCGAGATCCCGTTTGCGGCGCTGGCGTCGGCGGTCTGCGGGCAGTACCGCGCGATCGCGGAGGTCGCCGCGCGGCTGTCCGAGGAGGAGATCGCTGCGCGCGTGCGCATCGAGCTGCTGAAGGACACGCCGTTCGGCGCGACGCCGACGATGGGTGAATGGCTGGTGGCGATCGCCGACCTGCACCTGCCGGGACACATCACGCAGATCCGTGAAACCCGGCAGGCGCTGGGAGCGTAAGGACAGCGGTAAGGCAGGCTTTCACAGAAGGAGTCATGTCATGGCAAAAGGCAATCCGGTCACATGGTTCGAGATCCTGGGAAAGGACGGAGCGAAGACGCAGAAGTTCTACAGCGACCTGTTCGGATGGGCGGTCGACGCGAACAACCCGATGAGCTACGGGATGATCCAGGGCGCCGACGGCGGAATCGGTGGCGGGCTGGCGGCGAGCCAGGACGGGAAGCCGGCGCTGACGGTGTACGTCGATGTCGACGACCTGGCGGCGACGTTGGAGAAGGCGAAGGGCCTGGGCGCGGAGGTGGTGATGCCGCCGATGGACGTGCCGGGCGGGCCGAGCATCGCGCAGTTCAAGGACCCTGACGGCAACGTCGTCGGGATCATGAAGCCGGCGGCGACGTAGGTGTTAGGTTGTAGGTTGTAGGTCTTTGTGAGGGCGGCGTTCTTCGGGATGCCGCCCTCACCTGATCGAGGTGACGAGCTATGGTGCGGGTGAAGCGGATCGAGA
>DATECV010000192.1:0-7499 GCA_035286725.1 Dehalococcoidia bacterium
GTCGTGCGGTGTGGGGCTTTCAGCCGCGACGGCGTGGCGGGCGGCGCCAAAGAAGGGGAGAGCCAGCAGCTCGGCGAGGTCGTGGATCGTATGGTCGGCCTCGACGCACGGCTTCACGTCGTAGCGGCCGTTGAGCTTGAGGACGGTGGTCATGCCCAGAGCTTTCGCGCCGCCGCAATCGCGCTCGCAGGAGTCGCCGACCATGACGGCGCGATCCGCCGGGACGCCGAGCTTGCGCAGGGCGAGCTCGAAGGTCGCGGGATGGGGCTTCGTGAAGCCGGTGTCGCCGGAGCAGACGACGGCATCGACGAGGCCCGCGAGGCCGAAGTGCGGCAGGTCGCGCTCGAGCATGTCGGCCGTGCAGGGTCGATCGGTGTTGAGGGCGATGAGCAGCCCCAGGTCCTTGAGCGCCCTGAGCACGTCGAGGGTGTCGGGATAGAGCTGCATGCCGAACTGATGGGCGTGGATCCACGACGCGCGCCACCAGTCCTCGGCCTGCGCCGGTGTAACGGCGACGCCGTGCTCGGCGAGGCCGGCGCGGATGAGGGCGGGCAGGCTGGGGTCGCGGAGGCCGCCACGGGTCCGCTCGTGGGCGAAGGCGAGCTCGTAGGCGCGCCAGATGTCGCGAAGGAGGTCCTCGGCGGCGAGAGGCAGGGTGACGCCCCAACCGGCGAGGAGGGGGCGCACGGCATCGGCCTCGAGGCGCCAGACGTCGTCCTCGTTGGGGCGCCAGGCCTCGAACCAGAGAGTGTTGCCGAGATCGAAGACGACGGCGAGGGGGGAAGCGTGCGGGTTCACGCGGGAATGCTAGCAGCCGCCGTCCGCCTGTCCATTGAACACGGCTCGCCCGCCTGCTAGGGTGGTTGCAGGAGCAATTTTCTCTATTCGGGAGGCAGCGATGGCAGTTCAACTGAGTGACAAGACGAAGAAGTACCTGGAAGCGAAGAGCTTTGCGCACGTGGCGACGGTGAACAAGGATGGCTCGCCGCAGGTTTCGCCGGTGTGGATCGAGCACGACGGGACGCACGTTATCGTGAACAGCGAGGACAAGCGGCTGAAGGTGGCGAACCTGCGCAGGAACCCGGCCGTCTCGCTGAGCATCCAGAATCCGGAGAACCCGTACGAGTACATCGAGATCCGGGGCAGGGTGACGGGAATCACGCCCAACGGTGGATTCGAGGGAATCGACCGTCTGGCGAAGAAGTACCTCGGCCAGGACAAGTATCCCAACAACCAGCCGGGCGATGTTCGGGTGGTCATCACGATCGAGCCGACGCGTATCGTAGGGGGATAGCCCAAGGCACAAGGGCGCGGCGTTCGCTATGCTTCGGCGAAACGACTCGACTTCGACTTCGAGGAGGGCGGGATGCCGCGAGCGCTCATCACCGGAATCACGGGACAGGACGGGACGTACCTATCGGAGCACCTGCTGGCCAACGGCTACGAGGTGTACGGGCTGATCCGCGGCCAGAATAATCCGAAGCGGCAGGCGCTGGAGCGGTTGCTCCCGGACATCCGGATCGTCGAGGGGGACCTGCTGGACCAGGCGTCCCTGATGAACGTGATCCAGAAGGTGAAGCCGGACGAGGTGTACAACCTGGCGGCGATCAGCTTCGTGGCTTTGTCGTGGAACCAGCCGGAGCTGACGGGCGAGATCACCGGCCTGGGAGCGCTGCGGGTGCTGGAGGCGATCCGGCTGACGGTGGGTGCGTCCGGGTCGCGCGGGAAGTCGGGTGCGGGGATCAAGTTCTACCAGGCATCGAGCAGTGAGATGTTCGGCAAAGTGCGGGAGACGCCACAGAACGAGCAGACGCCGTTCCATCCGCGCAGTCCGTACGGCGTAGCGAAGGCTTACGCGCACTACATCACGATGAACTACCGGGAGAGCTACAACATCTTCGCCTGCAGCGGGATCCTGTTCAACCACGAGTCGCCACGCCGGGGGCCGGAGTTCGTGACGCGCAAGATCACGATCGGGGCGGCGCGCATCAAGCTGGGGCTGCAGAAAGAGCTGCTGATGGGGAACCTGGACACGCGCAGAGACTGGGGGTATGCGGGCGACTACGTGAAGGCGATGCACCTGATGATGCAGCAGCCGGAGGCTGAGGACTACGTCATCGGGACGGGGGAGACACACCAGGGCAAGGAGTGGGCGCAGATCGCGTTCGAGCGTGTGGGATTGAACTGGGAGGACTACATCCGGAGCGACCCGCAGTTCATGCGGCCGGCGGAAGTGGACATGCTGATCGCCGACCCGACGAAGGCGAGGATGAAGCTGGGGTGGAAGCCCGAGGTGTCGTTCAAGCAGCTCATCGGGATCATGGTCGACCACGACCTGGAGGCGGAAGCGCGGTTGCAGGCAGCGGCCGTGTAACGCCCAGCGGCGCCTGGCGGTTGTTGTGACGAGAGGGCGAGGCTGGTGCCTCGCCCACGCCGATCGCGGAGGACGGGTCGGATGCCGGAACGCAGGAACAAGGGGCGGTCGCTGGCAGGGGTGATCCTGTCGCTGATCTCGGAGTTCTGGTCGTTCCTGCTCTTCTCGTGGCTGACGCCGCGCACCAATCATGTCGACGAGCGCGGCGCACAAGACCAAGAACGAGATGTTAATTCTGTGGCGAAGGCGGAGGATCGTGCCGATCATCCTCTTGTACCAACAGGCGCCGAGCGGCATCTTGAGATCCGCAGCGTTGAGGGCATGGTGACGGGCCGGGAGGATCAGGTGAGCGACGAGTTTCTTTCGCAGCTTGAGCAGCGGACGCAGCAGGTCAAGATCACGCTGGCGAACCTCGAGGCGGAGAAGGTGCGAATCGAAGGGCTGATCGCGCAACTGCAGCCGTTGGTCCCGCACTACGACGCTCTCGTGACGGCGGAGCGCCAGATCAACGAAGCGAACATCTCGCTGGAGCCGTCGCAGGCGGCACCGCAGGACACGCCGCCTGCGGAAAGCAGCGGGTGGGCATCGGACGCGCCGGGCGACCAGCAGGGCTCCGGGTGGAGCGGGAGCTGGAACTCGTAACGCCGAGCGGACGCCGCGCGCCTTGATCCTTCCTATCGACCAACTGGTCGCCGGACGCCCATGCAGGACGGACGGCCCTACGGCGTTGCGCCCGGCGGCGGTACCCTAGTCTCGAAGACACGCAGCATCGACCTGGCCCCGGACGGAGGGAAGCGATGACCGCAGAAGTCGAGACGAAGTACCCGCTCCAGATCATGGACGGGCTGTACCAACTCCGCGTGCCGATCCCGAACAACCCGCTGGGGTGGGTGCTGCCGTACCTCATCGAAGGGCGGGACGGGTGGACGCTGGTGGACTCCGGCTGGAACGTGCCGGAGGCGTTCGACTCGCTGGAGCAGCAGTTGAACGACGCGGGCGTGGGGTTCGCGAAGCTGAAGACGCTGCTGGTGACGCACATTCACCCGGACCACTACGGGCTGGCGGGGCAGGTGAAGGAGCGCAGCGGGGCGAGGGTGGTGATCCACCAGCGCGAGCGCGACCTGATCCACTCGCGGTACCGGAACCCGGATCAGTTGTTGGCGACGATGGGCGAGTGGCTGACGATGCACGGCGTGCCGAAGGAGAACCGGGACGACCTGAAGACGTCGGCGATGCCAGTGCGCGCGTTCGTGGACGCGGTGGACCCGGACGAGGTGGTGTGGGGAGGGGAGCGGCTGCCGATCGGGCGGTTCGAGTTCGAGGTGTGGTGGACGCCGGGGCACTCGCCCGGGCACATCTGTTTCCTGGAACGCGGGAAGAAGTTCATCCTGACCGGCGACCACGTGCTGCCGACGATCACGCCGAACATCAGCCTGCACCCGCAGCAGCAGGGGAACCCGCTGGGCGACTACATCGCGTCGTTGCGAAGGCTGGAGGAGCTGGACGTGGAGCAGGTGCTGCCCGCGCACGAGTACAGCTTCAAGGACCTGGCAGGCCGGCTGCGAGAGATCGAGAAGCACCACGACGCGCGGCTGGAGGAGATGATGACGGTGGTGGGGCGGAGCGCGCGCACGGCGTTCGAGGTCGCGCGCGGCGTGAAGTGGGTGACGGGGACGCTGGACAGCTTCTCGCCGTGGATGCAGCGGGCGGCGCTGGGCGAGACGCTGGCGCACCTGGACTACCTGGTGCTGGAGGGGCGGCTGCACAAGTTCGTGCAGGATGGCGTGCAGTACTACAAGAAGCCGGGGAACGACTAGTCGATAGTGGATAGTCGTTAGTCGTTAGTCGTTAGGGGTTGGTGTGGCGACGGCGTATTACGGGATCGCGGAGACGGCGTTCGGGCCGATGCTGGTGGCGGGCGACGGGCGCAAGCTCGTGGCGATCAAGTTCGAGGTCGACGCGAAGCGCATGCCGGAGGCGGTGGAAGCGCTGTCGCGCGAGCTGCGCGGGAGCTATGGGCTGGTGTTCGACCAGCAACGGGTGCGACCGTTGATCAAGCAGCTCAACGACTACCTGAGCGGGAAGCGCACGGGGTTCGACGTGGATCTGGACCTGTCGTGGATGACGCCGTTCCGGCGGCGGGTGATGGAGGAGTGCGCGAAGGTGCCACGGGGCGAGGTGACGACGTACGCCGAGCTGGCGCGACGTGCGGGAAATCCGACGGCGTACCGGGCGGTGGGGCACACGATGGCGACGAACCCGGTGCCGATCGTCGTGCCGTGTCATCGGGTCGTGGGTTCGAGCGGCCCCGGCGGTTTCGGGCCCGGGCTACAGATGAAGGCACAACTGCTGGCGCTTGAGGGGGCGAGGTTGCCGTAGGCAGCTTGTCAGCGGGTCAGCTTGTCAGCGGGTCAGCGGGTCAGCCTGTCAGCAAGGTTCTATCGAGCAGGAATCACGGCGCTGCCCAACGGCGAGCGTTAGGATTGTGTTGAGGCCACGTGGTTACCGCGGAGCACATTCTTGAAGACTTGAACGCGCCGCAGCGCGAGGCGGTCACGACGATCGCCGGGCCGCTGCTGATCCTGGCGGGACCGGGGTCGGGGAAGACGCGGGTGATCGCGCACCGGATCGCGTACCTGGTGGACGTGATCGGCGTGGCGCCGTGGCGGATCCTGTCGGTGACGTTCACGAACAAAGCGGCACGCGAGATGCGGTCGCGCGTATCCGCGCACCTGGGCGAGATCGCCGGCGACCTGATGCTGGGGACCTTCCACTCGATCTGCGCGCGGCTGCTGCGGATCGAGGCCGACCGGATCGGGCTGAACCGGCAGTTCAACATCTACGACGACGCGGACCAGATGTCGCTGATGAAGCGGGCCTGCGAGTGGGCGAACGTCGATACGAAGCGGTTCAAGGAGCGGGCGATCCTGAGCGCGATCTCGCACGCGAAGAGCGAGCTGGTGTCGCCGGAGACGTACGCCCGGCAGGCGCGAGACTACTTCGGCGAGGTGGTCGCCCGGGTGTACGAGGGGTATCAGCAGCTCCTCGTCGAGAACGGGGCGCTGGACTTCGACGACCTGATCGTACGCGCGGTGGAGATGCTGCAGAACAACGAGGAGGTGCGGGAGAAGTACCAGGAGCGGTTCCTGCACGTGCTGGTGGACGAGTTCCAGGACACGAACATCGCCCAGTACCAGCTTGCGCGGCTGTTCGCGGCGAAGCACCCGAACATCTGCGTCGTCGGTGACCCGGACCAGTCGATCTACTCGTGGCGTTCGGCGGACATTCGCAACATCCTGAACTTCGAGCGGGACTATCCGGACGCGAAGACGGTGCTGCTGGAACAGAACTACCGCTCGACGCAGAACATCCTGGACGGTGCGCACGCGGTCATCGCGGGGAACAAGCAGCGGAAGGAGAAGTCGCTGTGGACCTCGGCCGGAGGGGGAGAGCCGATCTGCGCGTATGAGGCGTACGACGAAGCGGAGGAGGCGGACTTCGTCGCGAACGAGATCGCGACGCTGGTGGAGGAGGAGCGGCGGCCGTACGGGGAGTTCGCGGTGATGTACCGCACGAATGCGCACTCCCGAGCGCTGGAGGAGGCGCTGATCCGGGCGAAAGTGCCGTACGCGCTGGTGGGGGGCACGCGGTTCTACGAGCGGCGCGAGGTGAAGGACATCCTGGCGTACCTGCGGCTGGTGCAGAATCCTCACGACGCGGTGAGCTTCACGCGAATCGTGAACGTGCCGGGGCGCGGCATCGGGGCGAAGACGCTGTCGGAGCTGGAGCGCTGGGCGCGGGAGATCGGGGTGCCGGCATTCACGGCACTGCAGGTCATGGCGGAGCAGGAGGCGGGGCGGACCGCACTCCGGACGACACAAACCGGCTCGCCGCACCCGATCGGGACGAAGCAGACACGGACGCTGATCGAGTTCCACGACATGATCGCGGAGCTGCAGGACGTGGCGACGAAGAACAACCTCTCGACGTTGCTGGACGGGGTGCTGGAGCGGACTTCATACCGGCAGTACCTGTACGGTGAGGCCGAGGAGGACGAAGCGGACGAAGCGGACGAACGCTGGGAGAACATCGGCGAGCTGCGGAACGTGGCATCGGAATACGACGGGTTGGCCGCGGGGCACGGGCTGGTGGCGTTCCTCGAAGACGTGGCGCTGATCTCGGACGCGGACACAGTGCCGGACACGGACGACCCGCGCTCCGGGCGGGTGACACTGATCACGCTGCACTCGGCGAAGGGGCTGGAGTACCCGGTGGTGTTCATGACGGCGATGGAGGAAGGCGTGCTGCCTCACATCCGGTCGTTCGAGGACCCGATGCAGATGGAGGAGGAGCGGCGGCTGTGTTACGTGGGGATGACGCGGGCGAAACAGCGGCTGTACCTGATCCGGGCGTTCAAGCGATACGGGATGGGCGCCTCGACGCACAATCCAGCGTCGAGGTTCCTGAAGGACATCCCGCAGCGGCTGATCGCGCAGCGGTCGGCGGTACGGAGCCAGTATGAGGCGGTGGAGCGGGGGCCGTCGCGGTTCCGTGAGGAGTTCGCGCGGAAGGACGAGCGGCCGCCGGTGCCGGACGAACTGGTGTACGCGGGCGGGGAGCGGGTGCGTCACCCGCGGTTCGGCGAGGGTGTAGTGGTGGCGTCGCAGATGGTGAAGGACGACCAGGAAGTGACGGTAGCGTTCAAGGGTGAGGTGGGGATCAAGAAGCTGATGCTGTCGTTCGCGCCGTTGGAGAAGCTGTAGGTTAGCTGTTGGGTGGTTAGCTGGTTAGCCGGTTAGCTGTCAGCTGTCAGCTCTCAGCTCTCAGGCGACAGCTTTCGCCGATCAGGCGAGGGGCAGCTGGTTTTCGATGGGGTTGATGCCGGCGAGGACGGCGGCGGCCTGGCGGGAGGCGCGGGCGCAGGCGTCTTCGATGGAGGTTGCGCGGGCGAGGTGCCAAGTGAGGGCGGCGGCGAAGGTGTCGCCCGCGCCGTAGGCGCCTACGATAGGGCCCTCGATCTTCAGAGCGGGAAACGACGTTGCGCCCTCCGCAGTTTCGATCGTGCCGCCATTCCGGCCGTCGGTGAGCACGAGCGCGCGGGGCGGCCTGGCGTAGTCGGCAAGAC
>DATECV010000193.1:0-2955 GCA_035286725.1 Dehalococcoidia bacterium
ACTGGGGCGGCATCGGCGCCTACGTCCGCACGCTCGAGCCCGTCCGCCTCGGCGAGCCGCCGCTCGACATCCCCGAGCCGGCATTGACGCCGCGCCCCAGCGCGTACCTCAAGATCTCCGACGGCTGCAACGCCCCCTGCACCTTCTGCATCATCCCCAAAATGAAAGGCAAGCTGCACAGCACACCGGCGGACGATCTCGTCGCCGAAGCCCGGCGCCTTGCCGCCGCCGGCGTCCGCGAAATCGTCCTCGTCGCCCAGGACAGCACCGACTACGGCCGCGACCTCGGCCTGCGCGACGCCCTTCCCGATCTGCTCGAGCGTCTGTCGGCGGCTGTGCCGCAGGTCCCCTGGCTCCGCATCATGTACGCCTATCCCGGCCACGTCACCCGCCGGCTCGCGCAGACGATGGCCCGGCTGCCAAACGTCCTCCCCTACATCGATATTCCCCTGCAGCACGGCGCCGAAAGCGTCCTGCGCCGCATGAAGCGCCCCAGCAACAAGCGCATGGTGCGGGATATGCTCGAAGTCCTGCGCCAGGAGATGCCCGACATCGCCATTCGGACGACCTTCATCGTCGGCTATCCCGGCGAGACCGATGACGAGTTCCAGGAACTGCTCGCCTTCGTCCGCGAGATGGCCTTCGACCACGTCGGCTGCTTCACCTTCTCCCCGCAGTCCGAGTCACCGGCCGCGCACGAGCCGGCCCAGGTGACCGAGCGCGTGAAGAAGCGGCGCCAGCGCCAGCTCATGGAGGTCGCCCAGCAGGTCTCGCTGATCAAGAACCGCGCCATGATCGGCCGCGAGATCGACGTGCTCGTCGAGTCCACCACGGCCGGCCCGCGGGAGGGTCTGGGCACGGACTTCGTCGTCGGCCGCTCCTACCGCGACGCCCCCGAGGTCGATGGCCTGGTGCTCCTGCGCGGAACCCATGCGCCCGGAGACTTCGTGAGCGCCCGCGTGACCCAGGCGCTGGCCTACGACCTCGTCGCCGAGCCCCGCGCCTGATCCCTGCGCGGCAGGCCGAACCACACACCCGCCCCGGACTATGCCTCGTCGAACGTCACGATCTCCGTCTCGACGTCCAGCAGCTCCGCGTCCAACCGCGTCGCCTGCACGAACGCCACGATCTCGTTGAGGATCTCTTCGCAGTGACGGTGCGAGTTCGAGACGCAGGCCACGCCCAGGGTGGCGACCTGCCAGGCATCGTTGTCGCCAACTTCCGCGATCGCCACCTGGAACGTATTGCGGATGCGCTGGGAGAGGCTGCGAATGACCTGCCGCTTGTCCTTCAGCGATCCGCTCTCCGGAATGCGCAGACGGAAGCGGAGCAGTCCCGCGTTCAGATGACGGCCTCTTCCTCGTCGTCTTCGGCGGGTTCCTCCTCCAGCAGGGGCAGTGGCGGAAGGTCGTCCGGGCGCTCGAGCCCGAAGTACTCCAGGAACCGCACCGTCGTGCTGAACAACACCGGACGGCCGACGACCGGTGCCCGCCCGACCTCCTCGATCAGCCCGCGCGCCATCAGCGTCCGGATCGGACCGTCGCAGTCCACACCCCGCACGGACTCGATGCCGGCCCGCGTGATCGGCTGCCGGTACGCGATGATCGCCAGCGTCTCGATGGACGCGTTCGTCAGCGGCGGGTGCTCCAGCCCCAGGAATCGCTCGACGTACGATGCCGTGTGCGCCGCCGAGACGAGCTGCACCAGGTCGCCCGTCCGCTGGAGCCGCACGCCCCGTTCCCGGCACTGTTCTGCTAGCGCTTCGAGCGCTTTCTCGACGTCCGCCTTCGATGCGGCGATGGCCCGCGACAGCGCTGCCACTTCCAGCGGCGCGTCCGCCACGAACAGGATCGCCTCCACGACCGCCGACAGGTGCTCCGGCGGCGGTGGCTCGATGAGCCGGGCCTTGCGCTTCTTCAGATGCGTCGGTGCCGTTGCTTCCTCGGTCGTCACGTTGCTCCCTGGCCCGGTGGCCTCTCCCATCCTCTGGCGTCGGCATCCGCTCCCGCCTCTGGCCGTAAGCGTAACTCGCGATAGTGCAGTCGCGCCCGCGGCTTCCCGCTCAGTTCGATGCCGAGTTGCTCCACGAGCACGTGCGCGCGCCGGCACGCCTCGTCCGCCGTCTGCGCCAGCTCCGCGCCGGCGTCTACGTGCAGGTCCAGCACCAGTTCCACCCGCCGCCCCCTGCGCGCCACCGTCGTCGAGCAGTCGGCGACGTGTGGCGCCGCGCGCACGGAGTCATCGACCAGCTCCGCGATTCGCTTCGTGGTGATCGTCACCTCGCCCGACGTCACGTTACGCACGCGCATCCGCTGCGTCGAGGACGGCGCCAGCTCGAGGATGAGCACGCACGTCATGAGCAACACGACGACGAGCGCACCCAGCGAGAGGATGAGCTTGCCGTCGCGGTCGTTGTGATCGTCCAGGAAGCCGGCGAAGTCCTGCACCCGCCCGATGCTGCCATCGGGCGCCGCCCACGCCAGGAGCACGGCGAGAAGCGCGCCGAAGATGACCACCATCGCCATCAGCGCAACCACGAACCGGTTCAACCCGCCCTCGGACTCACCGCTCATGCGCGCGCACCGGCGGGCGTGTACGTCGCTGGGATGCGGACGCGCCGTCGCGCCGCGGCGACCTGTGTGTGTACGGGGATGCGGGGCCCTTCGCGCATCGCGCCCATCATACACCCGCGCCGTGTGCGCACGAGAAGGTGTGCCAGGAGCCGGTGATCTAGTCTTGTAGCGCGATTGTGGCGCGGCCTTTTCAGCCCGCGCGTTCCTCGGGCGGGAGAAGATCGCGCCGTGGCGGGTGGAGAACCACGCCTACCAGGGGCCCGGCTCAGGAGCAGGCGCTGTAGCCGCACACCGGGCAGGTGACGCAGCCTTCGGCGTGGACCAGCGGGCCCCCACAGTCCGGGCAGGCCTGCGCGCGGGGGACGACGATCGTTCGGATGCG
>DATECV010000194.1:0-7902 GCA_035286725.1 Dehalococcoidia bacterium
TTCGTGTACCAAATGTTACGTCGACGGCAGCGGACCGGTCAAGACTGCGCTTGCGCCCGTCCCTACCGGTGCGAGGCGGTGGTGCGTTGTAGGCTGAGGCGAGGCCGTGGCCTCACACCATGGGTGACGTTCGCATCGACCTTTCGACGCCCGCGGGGCGGCGGCGCGGCCGGAACGCCGGGCCAACGATCGCGCTCGTTGCGCTCGCCGCGATCGCAGCGGCGGTGCTGGGCGTCGTGTACAGCCCGCTTCGCGATGACGAGAAGACGGGGCCGTCGGCGGTGGCGGGCCTGCGGTTCTGGTCGAGCGGCGATTCCACGTCGTACTACATGTCGGTGTCGCTCACGGAGGCGCTGACGGAGATGGGCGCGGTCCCCGTCCAGCCGGAGCCGGAGTACCGCCAGGGGAGCGGGCTGCTGTCGCGCGACTTCTTCGACTGGCAGACGCACATCGCGAACGACGTCGCCGCGACTCGGCCAGACATCGTGTTCTTCATGATCGGCGCCAACGACGCGCGGCCAGACATCGACCTCGACACGTACCGAGCCGAGGTGGCGACGGTCATGGACTCGCTGAGGGATGTTCGTTATGTCGTCTGGATCGGGCAACCCCACATGGCGGACGCCGGGCTGGCGGAGGCGGTGCTGGAGTTGAACCGCATCTTCGAGGCCGAGGCGGCGAAGCGGTCGTGGGTGCGGTACGTCGACACGTGGGCCGCGACGTCGGACGCCGGTGGGTCGTACGCGCCGTCGCTGCCGGACGAGGACGGCATCGCGCAGGTAGTCCGCGCCGATGACGGCCTGCACTTCACGCCGGAGGGTGGGGAGCGGCTGGCGCGGGTGGTGTTGGCGGAGCTGCTCGACTGAGCCGTTAGCGACGGACTGTCGCCACGGCGTACCATGCCCCCCATGTCTGAAGAAGAAGCACGGATGCGAGAGCTCCGCGCCGCCGGCGACGCCGCGTACGAGGCCACGCGCTGGGACGATGCGGTGCGAGACTACGAGGCGTGCCTGTCGCTGCTGCCGTCCTCGCCCGGGCACGCGCCACTGGACGAGGCCGCGCTGCTGACCCGCGTGGGGTCGTGCTACTGGAACATGTCGGAGGCGCGGACAGCCTGGCGCACGCTGCGGCGGGCCATGTCCATTTTCCGCGACGCGGGCGACGCGACGGGTTTTGCCCGGGCGACGGTCGAAGTCCTGCGGATCTGGGGGCCGTGGGAACGGCAACGCGCGATGGCCGACGAGGCGCTGGAGATGCTGGGGGATGGCGAGCCGTACCTCCGGGCGCGGCTGCTGCTCGCGACCTCGTGGCGCGGGTGCGACGAGCGCTGGAAGGAAGCGATCGCGATCGCCGAGCGGCACGGGTTCGAGGAGATCCTGGCGTCGCGCATCCAGGACGCATCATGGCGGGCGTACCGTGAGGCCGCGGACATCGAGGAGTCGATCGTGCTGGCGCTGCGCGCGCACGAGGCATACGGGCGCGCGAAGGCGTACGAGCCGGCGTGCGGGGCGCTGCGGGGCGCGGGTTTCGGGACGATGGAGCACGGGCTGCTGGACCGCGGGGCGGAGTTGGCGCGGATGTGCGTCGACTACGCGCGCTCCGTACATCTGCGGTTTCACGAGGAGCTGGCGCTCATGGACCTGGCCGGCGAGGCGTTCGCGCGGGCCGAGTACGACCGGTGCGTGGCGGTCCTCGACGAGCTTTCGACGAACACGGATTTCCG
Organism: Dehalococcoidia bacterium; assembly: GCA_035286725.1. GTDB lineage: Bacteria > Chloroflexota > Dehalococcoidia > DSTF01 > JACRBR01 > JACRBR01. The sequence continues at coordinate 1,724 of DATECV010000194.1, forward strand.
CGCCGACCTGTTCCGGATGTGGATGATCGAGCTCCAGGGGGAGACGCGGGCGGCGGTGCAGATGATGGTGGACCCGGAGCGCGCGGGACGCGCGACGACGGGCATGTCGCAGACGCACGGCGCGGCGGCCGGCGTGCTGTATCGCGCCGGCCTGCACGAACCGGCCCAACGCGAGCTGGAGCAGTGGGCCGAGATCGTGCGGCCGACGGGGGACATGGCGATTGAAGCGCCAGCGCTGTTCGAGTGCATCGCGGGGCTGGGCGAGCTCGAGCTGGTGCGCGAGGTGTGCGCGTCGTACGAGGTGCAGCAGCCGGACGGGCCACGCATCCCGACGTACGCGACGCTGCAGGGCCGGGCCTGCGCGCCCGCGCACGGCGCGATGCTGGTGCGCCTGGGGCGGATTGACGACGCCGAGCGGGTGTATCGAGACGGGCTGGCGTGGTGCGAGCGCGAGCGGGTCCCGGTCGACGCGGGCCTGTGCCTGGCGGGTCTGGCGGAGGTCGCCGATGCGCGGGGGCAGGCGGGCGAGGCGGGCGAGCTTCGCGCGCAGGCCCGAGGGCTGTTCGAGCGGGCCGGGGCGAAGCTGTACCTGGCGCGGGCGGGCTCGAGCTAGGCGGCTACTCTTGCCACTTTCGCTTGCGGCGCGGCGTCTCGGCCGAGGCCGGCGGCGGGGCGTTTTGCGGACGCATGGTGGGCAGGCGCAGCACGCGGCGGCGCACCTCAGCGGCGGTGGGAGCGGGATACTGGACGCGCGGGTGATAGACGGCGCGAAACGTCGTCTTGAAGCTCTCGGCGACGGCGCGCAGGTCCCGGAGGGTGAGGTCGCTGTCGTCGAGCTGGCCTTCCTGCAACCGTTCCGCGATCACGGCTTCGACCATGTCGCTGATGCGCTCCGGCGAGCGGTCGGTCGCGCTGCGGACGGTGGCCTCGCAGGAGTCGGCGAGCATGACGACGGCCGTTTCCTTCGACTGCGGCTTCGGCCCGGGGTAGGTGAACTGCGCCGTGTCGAGCTCGGGATCCTTCTCGGCGGCCTTGCGGTAGAAGTAGGCGACCAGACGAGTGCCGTGATGCTCGGGGATGAAGGCCTGGACGCGGGTGGGAAGGCGGGCGCGGCGGGCCAGCTCCTGGCCGCCGAGCACGTGTTGCATGATGACGGTGGCCGACTCCTGGGGGGTCATCGTTTCGTGCGGCGTCTCGCCGCTGAACTGGTTCTCGATGTACATGCCGGGCTGCAGCGTCTTGCCGATGTCGTGGTAGTAGCAGCCGACGCGGGTCAAGAGCGGATCGGCGCCGATGAGGTCGGCGGCGCGCTCCGCCAGGTTGCCGACGATGATGCTGTGATGGAAGGTGCCGGGCGCTTCGTCCTGCAGCTTGCGGAGGAGGGGCGCGTTGAGCTGCGACAGCTCCATGAGCTGGAGGCGTGTGGTGACGCCGAAGAGGGCCCCGGCGGTGACGAACGCGCCGGCGGCGACGATGCCGGCGCTAATGCCGCCGACGCTGCTGGCCAGCGCCATCCAGCCGAGCTCCTTTGCGACGTGGTCGTTATCGACGAACCAGGTGGCCAGCAGCACGGCGAATGAGGTACCGGCGACGCCCAGGCCGGCGGTGAGGTAACGGTTCAGGCGGTCGGCGTGATGGACGAGGAAGATGCCGGCCACGGGCGCCAGACCGTACACACCGAGCAGGCGGAAGGTATCGAGCACCCCGATGGACGCGACGAGCGACAGGTCAGGCAGGAAGGTGCTGATGAACGCGACGAGTGCGCCGATGGCGGCCGCTATGACCACGGCGACATCCGTCTCGAGCAGGGCGGCGACGAGGATGGGCGCGGCCGCCAGGGGCAGGATGTAGGGGAGGAACATGCTCTCGTCATCGGGCATCACGAGCGGGAGGTAGAGCTTGGCAACAAGCACGGGAGCGGCGGTGACGAGGGCGAGGACGATCAGGTGGCGCTCCGAGTTGATCCCTCGAGGCTGCATGACGAACAGGTAGCCGGCGATCATGGCCGCGGCCATGACCGCGATGATGGCGGCGGAGGCGACGTTGGGCCACTCGACGCGCTGCGAGACGAGCTTGGCGGCGCGCAGCTTTTCGACGGTGAGATCGTCGACGGCCTGGTTGACGGTGAGGATGACGTCACCCTTCGCGATGTTCACACGCTCCGGGGCGACACCAGCGCGCGCGGCGCTGCGTGCCGCCTCGGTGCGAGTCACGTCTTCCACCAGGGTCGTGGAGATCAACGGACGCACGAGCTCTGCCGTCAGCAGCGCTTCGTCGGCGGTGAACTCGACGCTGATCAGCGCATCGGCACTGTCGCGCGCACCCTGGACACTGGTCTCATCCAGCGAGACGCTGAGCTGCTGGGTGAGCACTCGCCGGCCCTCGGCGACGACGGCGAGCCAGCGCTCGTCGGACACGTCGAGCACCGTGTCGATGCTGCGCTGGGAGAGGCCGAGGCCGGCGAGCTGGTCCTGCTTGCGGGCCGCGTCGGTCGTCTGGGTGCGGACGCGGCCGATCTGGGTCGCGTTGCCGTCGAAGGACTGGAGCTGGCGCGTGCGTACGGCAGGGTCATAGACCAGCGAGGGCGGCACGACGGCGGCCGCCTCGTCGCGCTTTCGCGCGGTGAGCGATTCGCTGTCGAACGAAACATCGCGCGGCGACGTGACGGTGCGCGAGGCGACATCGCCGACACGCACGTTGAACTGCCTGGGAAACAGCGGAAACAGGGCGATGACGAGCAGGGCGGCGAGGGCCACGCCGAACGTGATCGCGTATGACGAAGAGATGGGCCTGCTCCCGGCGTCGTTGAGCGTTGCCACAGGGGCATCATATCGGTTCGAGCGGGCGGGCCGGGGCGGAGGTCAGGCAGCCTTCGGGGCCGGCATGGGCGAAGGCGGGCTCGCGTCTGTGGCGGCGTTTGCGGCGGCGCGATGAAGTGCATCGAGGAACGCCCCGGCATCGCGTACGCCCAGCCAGAAACGGGTTACCACGAGGGTCCGGGGCCAGAGACGAACGTGGCACGGACGCGACAGCTCGATTTCGACGAGCTGGCCGCCGTGCGAGCAGACGACGCGGTCGCGGAAGTTCGTGGAGAGCCCCCAACGATATCGCCAGCGGGGGCGGGGATCGACCGGCCGGGCGGCGGCGATGTCCTCGACGGGGAAGCGTGCGTTGAAGAACGACTCGAATCGAATCGTGACGTTGTTGTTATCGACTTCGACGAGGCCGTCGTTCATCGAGACCATGAACACGACAGCCAGCACGACGAACGCGCCAAGGACGGCCATGCCGGCGAGGGCCCGGCCGTGGTCCGGGTTGGCGGCATCGCGCAAGGCCGGGTAGAGCGACATCAGCGCGAACACGGTGACCGCGAGCACGACGAGCCGCAGCGGGGCGCGAAACCAGATAGCGCTGCGGAACTCGAACTGTTGGGACATGCGATCGATTCGGGGACGCCGGGCGGGGGCCCCTCGGTTTCGGCGGGGGCTGAAACCGAAGGCGGCGCCTCCTCTCGTGATATCGGCACGCGGACGGGGCTTCCGCAGCCACCGGGGGTCCGGCCTTCACGTCTGTTGCGGGCGTCGCTTCAATTTCATCTCACCTGCACGACCCGCGGCGCTGCAGATTCCTTCAAAGGCGACGATCCGGGCGCCGCAGCCATTGAAGCGCAATCCGCGAGGGGGCTACACCTGTCAGGAGCCGCGGGGCGCGGCAGACTCACCATCACACGAGGAGGAAGGAGCCTTGATATGCAGACGAACGCGCTCGTGCGAGCCCTCGGCGTCGCGGCGCTCTTCGCCGCGGCCATGACCGTCGCGTTGTTCGCAGCCGGCGTACCAGACACGCAGGGACAGGAAACGACACCCACCGCCGGCGCGACCGGCACGGCTGCCACGACGCCGACCACCGCGGCGACCGTGGCGATGTCGCCGACGGCGGCCACAACGCCAGCGGCGGGCGCGACGACGCCGGCCGCGGCGCGGACGCCTACGCCGGGTAGCGCAACACTGCCATCAACGGGGGGCGGGCCGAGCGACGGGGGGACCAGCGCGCTGTGGCTCGCGTTGGCGCTGAGTGGAGGGCTGATCATCGCCGGAGGAGCCGGCATGTTGGCAGCCGTGCGCCGCCGTCCTTAATCAGGACGAAGGCGTACAGACCCAAAAGGGACGGCAGCGGAATGATTCCGCTGCCGTCTTCGCTCTTGCCGTTCTGTTCGTGGGGTCGGGCCGTCAGTCCTCGACCTCGATGATCTCGATTGCCCGCTCCGGGCAGTTCTCGACGGCCCGCTGCGCCAGCTCGATGTCCTTTTGGCCGGCGAGGGTACCCTCGCCGCGCGGCGTCGCGTAGCCGTACTCGTCGACCTTGAACATGCCGGGGGCCATCGCGTAGCACCTGTTGTGTCCCTGGCACTTTTCGCTGTCGACCGTGACCTTCTTGACCGTCATGACGGAAACACGACTCCCATCTTGCGCGGCCCGCGGACCTGGCCGCCAGCCCATGTTACCGCATCGGGATCTTCGAGCCGGTAGTCGGGAATGCGCTTGAGCCACTCCTGGATCGAGACCTTCATCTCCATGCGGGCGAGGTTCGATCCGGCGCAGCGGTGAATGCCGACGCCGAAGGCGATGTGCGGGTTCTTCTCCCGGTCGAGGATGACCTCATCCGGGTGCTCGAACACCTGGGGGTCGCGGTTGGCGGCCGGGAAGTTCATGAGCACTTTGCTGCCTTCCGAGATCGGGCAGCCCTTGTACTCCGTGTCCTCGGCGACGTAGCGGGCCATGGTCACGGGCGAGTACGCGCGAAGCAGCTCTTCGACCGCGTTGTCGATGAGCGCGGGCTCTTCGATGAGCTGCTTCCGGTGCTCCGGGTGCTGTGCCAGGTGCCAGATCGCGGAGCCGATCGAGCTCCAGGTGGTGTCGATGCCGGCGACGAGCAGGAGGAAGCAGGTGCCGACGACGTGCGGCTCGGGGACGGGCGCACCGTCGACCTCGGCCTTCAGCAGGTAGCTGATGAGGTCGTCGCCGGGGTTCTCCTTGCGCTGCTGGACCTGCCCGATCATGAACTCGAAGATGCTGCGGGCCGACTGCTCGCGCAGCTCCGGATCCGTGAGGCCCAGCTCCAGGAAGCCGCGCACCCACTCGGTGAAGGTCGCGGTCATCTCCTTGGGTATGCCGAGCATGCTGGCGATGACGCGCGGGGGGATCTGCTGGGCGTAGTCGACGGCGCCATCGGCGCGGCCGTTCTTGATGACGGCGTCGATGAGCTCGTTGCAGAGCTCGCGGGTTTCCTGCTCATACCTGGCGACGGACGTCACCGAGAACGGAGGCAGGAGGAGCTTGCGGGCCCATGTGTGAACCGGCGGGTCGGACGTGATGGGAGGCGCGCCGACGTTGTACTGCTGGACGAGCTCTTGCTCATCTTCCGTCAGCTCCGGGCGCTCCTGGTCGGGGGCGGGCATGACATCGGCGACGAGCACGTTGCGGGAAGAGTACGTCTGGATGTTCTTCGCGATGTCGAAGAGATCCTCATAACGCGTCGGCATGAAGGAGCCGCCCCAGCGGTCCGTGTGGGCTACCGGGCACTTGCCGCGAATGTCGTCCCAGATCGGGAACGGATCCTTGATGTACTCCCTCGAGAAGATGTCGTAGTCGGTCGTCCAGTCCTTTACGGGCTCGGCCATCGCTCCATTGTCCTTCCACCAGGCGCCCCTTGATCGAGGCATTACTTAGCGAGCGCTTAGTAGATTAGTATGTTCAGCCTCAATCAGCAATAGCGCCCGGACTGCGGATTCGGCAGCGGCTCGACGAGGCGGAGCAGGCATCCGGGCCACGGACGGAGCGCGGAATCGAAGAGGGGCGGTCCGAGATACGGACCGCCCCTCTCGGGCGCCTGTTGAAGGCAGTGTAGCGAACCTACTCCGTGGCGGCTGCGGCGGCCGCGGCGGGCGCGGGCTTCTCGGCCTCGCCTCGGGCGCGGGTGGTGACCCGCTCGACGCCGGTGCGGATCCGGTCGCCGGCGGCGCTGGCGACATCCCGTGCAGCTTCAACGGCAGCTTCGCCGGCCGTGCGCTGGGCCGTAAACACCTTCTCCCACACCTGGCGGGACTCGTCGCGAGACTGGCTCAGCTCGTCGAAGACCTGGCGGGCGAACTCGAGCGTGCGGCCCTGGGCCTTCGTGGC
>DATECV010000195.1:0-3223 GCA_035286725.1 Dehalococcoidia bacterium
GCCGGACGCGCTACCTGCTGGACGGCTTCCGCACCTGCTTCGCGGACTGCGACGTCCTGCTCATCGCCGAGACGTACGCCGCCCGCGAGCAGCCTTCCGCCGGCATGAGCGCGGAGGCGCTGGCGCGAGAGGTCCGGCAGCCACGAGCGCGCTACAGCGGAGACCTGGCGCAGTCGGCGGCGGCCGCCGCCGCCCTGCTGGAGCCCGGGGACGTGTTCTTCACCGTCGGCGCCGGCGACGTCGAGAAGGTCGGCCCGATGGTGCTGGAGGCGCTCGAGAGCCGATGAACGAAGCCTTCCTGGACGAACTACGGTCGCTGGGGCCGGTCCTCAGCGATGAGCCACTGGCCCGGCACACGACGTTCGGGATCGGCGGGCCGGCGGACGCGTTCGTGACCGTGCGAAGCGGGCAGGAGCTGGCGCGCGCTGTGATGATCGCGCGGGAGTTCGGGGCGCCGGTGTTCATCCTGGGCGCGGGGAGCAACGTGCTGGTCGGCGACGCGGGGATCAGGGGCGTCGTGATCGACAACCAGGCGAAGGCGGTGACGGTCGCACCGGAGGATGGCGTCGCGCGGCTGACGGCGGAGTCGGGTGTGTCGTTCGCGGCGCTGGCGCGGCAGATGGCGCGCGAGGGGTGGGCGGGGATCGAGTGGGCGGCGGGGATCCCGGGGACGCTGGGCGGCGCCGTGGTGTACAACGCCGGCGCCTACGATGGCTGCCTGGCCGACGTGCTCGTATCGGCGTCGGTGCTGAACGGCGGCAATGCGACGAAGACGCTGACGAACGCAGAGCTGAGGTTCTCGTATCGGAACAGCATCTTCACCCGCGGCGACTGCGCCGGGTGCGTCGTGCTGTCGGTGGAGATGGCGCTCACGCGGGGCGACGCCGCGGCGCTGGTCGCGAAGGTGACCGACTACGACCGGATGCGGCTGGAAGCGCAGCCGCGCGGGCGGAACAGCGGGAGCACCTTCAAGAATCCGCCGGGCGACCAGGCGTGGCGGCTGATCGACGCGGCCGGGCTGCGCGGGCACCGCATCGGGAACGCACGGATCAGCGAGAAGCACTGCAACTTCTTCGAGAACCTTGGTGAGGCGCGCGCGGCCGACGTGGCGGCGCTGATGCGCGAGGCGCAGGGCCGCGTGAAGGCGCAGTTCGGGATCGAACTCGAGAACGAGGTGGAGCTGGTGGGCGAGGGGTTCGAGTGAGCACGCGACTGCGTCTCGGCGTGGTGTTCGGAGGACGCTCGGTGGAGCACGAGGTGTCCGTGGTTTCGGCGATGGACGTGCTGCGCGAGGCGGACACGGAGCGATTCGAGCCGGTGCCGTTCGGCGTGACCGGCGAGGGACGGTGGCTGACGCCAGCGGAGACGCGGAGGCGACTGGAACGCGATGAGCCGTTGTTCGAGAAGCGGATGGAAGGCGACGCGCCGGGCCTGCTGCACCGGCCTGAGGTGCTGGACGAACTGCGGTCGGTCGACGTGGTGTTTCCGCTGGTACACGGCGTGAACGGCGAAGACGGCACGCTGCAGGGGATGCTGGAGATGTTCGGGATCCCGTACGCGGGGTGCGGCGTCGAGGCGAGCGCCATCGGGATGGACAAGGCAGTTCAGAAGCGGCTGTTCGCGGACGCGGGGCTGCGGGTGGCGAAGCACCTGGTGGTGTTCGAGCAAGAGTGGGCCCGGGAACGCGACGCCGTCGCGGCAACGATCGAGCGGATGGGGTATCCGGCGTTCGTGAAGCCATCGAACGGCGGAAGCAGCGTCGGCGTGAGCAAGGTGCGGTCTCGCGAGGACCTGGGGGAGGCGCTGCGGGTGGCGTTCGATATGGACCGCAAGGCGGTCATCGAGGAGACCATCGCCGGGCGGGAGATCGACTGCGGCGTGCTGGGGAACGAGGACGTGGCGGCGTCGCCGGTTGGTGAGGTGATCGCGGCGGGAGAGTTCTACGACTACCGCGCGAAGTACCTGGACGACAGCGCGCAGATCGTGGCGCCGGCGGAGCTGCCGGACAGGACGGCCGCGCACGTGCAGGAATGCGCGATCGCGGCGTTCAAGGCGATCGACGGGGAGGGGTTCGCGCGCGTGGACCTGTTCCTTCCGGAGGACGGGGAGCCTGTAGTCAACGAGATCAACACGCTGCCGGGATTCCGGCCGGTGAGCATGTTCCCACGGCTGTGGGACGTGGCGGGCGTGGGCTACACGGCGCTGATCAGCCGGATCGTGGACCTGGGGCTGGCGCGGTTCGAGCGGAACCAGGGGAAGGACCACTCGAACGTGCGTGAGGGGGCGGGACGTGGGTAAGGCCAAGACCCCCGGAAAGTGGCCGTATCGCGCGGGGCCGCCGGCGCGCGGCAAGCGCGTGGTGCGGGCCAAGGAAGAATCGCCGCGCGGGGTGATGCGGCGTGAGGAGCACGAGCGGCCGTGGATCACGCCGATGCAGGCGCGGCTGGTGCTGCTGGCGGCGGTGGTGTCTATGGCGGCGGCGGGGGCGTGGTGGGCGTACCACTCGCCGTACCTGACGGTGCAGAACGTGAACGTGGTGGGGACGACGACGCTTTCGGCGGACGACGTGGAGGCGACAGCGGGGATCAGCGGTGACAGCACGTTCGGGCTGGACCTGAAGGCGGCGGAAGCGCGCGTGGAGGCCATGCCGAAAGTGCGCGACGCGACGGTGACGAAGCTCGACTGGAGCACGGTGCGGATCTCGATCGAGGAGCGAGTGGCGTGGGGATCGTGGCAGATCGACGGGGTGAACGTACCGATCGACATCGACGGACATGTGTTGGACGGCGCGCCGGCGGCGGAGGGGTCGCCGGTGATCGTGGAGGTAGCACCGCAGCGGGCGATCAGCGCGGGCGACCGGCTGGACGCGGGGGCGATCGCGCTGGCGGACCGGCTGCTGCGCGAGTCGGACACGGCCTTCGGGCGGCACGTGGCGGCGTTGTTGTACAGGCAGAGCGCGGGGCTGACGGTGATCCTGGCGCCGCAGGACGTGGACGGTTCAGCGTTGTGGGTGACGTTCGGGGACATGCGGGATTACGACTACAAGGTGGCGGCACTGTACGTGCTGATGCAGCAGGCGGCCGAGCAGGACCTGGCGCTGCACGTGGTGGACCTGCGGTTCGGGGATCGGCTGAGTTTCAACTGAGGCGAGGACTGTAGATGACGCACAGATACGAGAACACCGCGGTGCGAGGACAGGTCTAAAGACCTGTCCGTACGGGTA
>DATECV010000196.1:0-7278 GCA_035286725.1 Dehalococcoidia bacterium
GGGATGATGCCCTCGGTCTCGGACAGGAGCCGGAAGCCGTCGAGCGCCTCCTTGTCCGTGATAGCGACGTACTCGGCGCGGTGGCTGTCCTTCAGGAAGCTGTGCTCCGGCCCGACGCCGGGGTAGTCGAGGCCGGCGGAGATGCTGTGCGCTTCCTGCACCTGGCCGTACTCGTCCTGCAGCAGGTAGCTCTTGGATCCGTGCAGCACGCCCGGCCGCCCCTTCAAAAGTGTGGCAGCGTGGCGCTGCGTCTCCACGCCTTCACCCGCCGCCTCCACGCCGACCAGGCGTACGGACGCGTCCTCGAGGAACGGGTGAAAGAGGCCGATGGCGTTGCTGCCGCCGCCCACGCAGGCGATCGCGAGATCGGGCAGGCGGCCCTCGGCCTCCAGGATCTGGGCCCGCGCCTCCTTGCCGATGACGGACTGGAACTCGCGCACCAGCCACGGGTACGGATGCGGTCCCGCCGCGCTGCCGATGAGGTAGTAGGTGTCGCGCACGTGCGTGACCCAGCCGCGGATCGCTTCGTTCATCGCGTCCTTCAGCGTGCGGGACCCGCTCTCGACCACCTCCACCTTCGCGCCCAGCAGCTTCATGCGGAAGACGTTCAGCGACTGCCGCCGCACGTCCTCGGCGCCCATGAACACGGTGCACTCCATGCCCAGCATCGCGCAGACGGTCGCCGTCGCAACGCCGTGCTGGCCGGCGCCGGTCTCTGCGAAGATCTTCTTCTTGCGCATGCGGCGGGCCAGCAGACCCTGCGCGATTGCGTTGTTGATCTTGTGGGCACCGGTGTGCGCCAGGTCCTCGCGCTTGATGTAGATCTTCGCGCCGCCGAGCTTGCGGGTGAGGTTCTCGGCGAAGTAGAGGGCCGTCGGCCGGCCGACGTATGTGCGGAGGAGGTGGTCGAGCTCGGCGCGGAACGTCTCGTCGTCCATCGCCTCCGTAAAGGCGGCGGTCAGCTCGTTAAGCGCGACCATGAGCGTCTCCGGCACGTAGCGCCCCCCGTAGGGTCCGAAGTGACCGAGGGCGTCGGGGAGGGTTGGTGTGGTCATAGTGCGCCTCCGGTCTCATGATTGCGGAATTCCCGGGCGAGCGCCTCGACCCGTACGGACAGGTCTTTAGACCTGTCCTGCAGCGCCGCTGACATCTCTTCCAACGCTTCAGCCGGTCCACAGTGCGGCCAGTCAGCGGGAGTCTCTGCCAGCCCGGCTGACACGGGATTGCCAAGTATGTACGCCACATGCGACAGCATCGGCTCATTGTTGCGGACAACGTGGTCATAGTAGCTCCGGTGCCAAAGTTGCTCCCCGGTTGCCTGCTTAAACCGAAATCCCAACGTCTGCTTGAACCTGTGGGCGAACCCCTTCAGGTCCGAATCTAGCGCGGCATCACCCGCCACCAACGTGTGGACGTGATTGGGCATGACGCAGAAGGCCTCGATGCTGAAGCCTGTCGTCGCTGCGGCCGTGGCGAGCTCACCGACCGCGACGTCGGCCCAGTCACCGCGCAGCAGCGGTTTGAATCCTCTCGTCGTGAAGACGACGTGGTAGCGATAGCCGCCGCGATAAGGAAACGACACCATGCGCGGTGACGACCGGCGCGGCTCAAATGACCGAGCATCCACGCTGGTACCACGCGAGGACAGGTCTAAAGACCTGTCCGTACGGGCACCGGTATTGGGCCGCCCTTCGCCACCCACCGCTCGCACGGCAGCAATGAACGCCGCGATCTTCGCGGGGTCTTTGGCGCCGTCGGTCTCAACGCCGGAGGAGACGTCGACGGCCCACGGCCGCACCGTGGTGATGGCCTGCGCTACGTTCGCAGCGTCGAGGCCGCCGGCGAGCCAGAGGGGGATGCGGGCGGCGATCTCGGCGGCGGCGGGCCAATCGCCGGTGGCGCCAGTGCCTCGGCTGGGGTCGAGCATGAACGCGAGCGCCGTGCCCGGTTCGATGTACGCGGCGATCTCTGCCGCGGCCATCCCGGGACGCTGGTGGAGCACTTTGATCGCCTGGCGGTTGGCCAACAACGCATCCGACCACGGCTCGCTCCCGCTGAGCTGCACCAGGTCGATGCCCGTCTCGTCCGCGATCTCGTTGACATCTTCGATGTCCTGGTCTTTGAACACGCCGACGACCAGGGGGCGCTTTCGGGCGAGGAGGCGGTCGAGAGCCTCGGCGCCGTGCGCGAACCAGGTCTCGATCGTGTCGAAACGTCCGGGGTGTAACGTGGGCGGCTCGTCCTGCCCCATCTCGCGCAACGGCGTCCCCACCGCCCGCACGATCAGCGACGCTTCTTCCGTCGTTACGCGGCGGCGGCTGCTGTCGGCGAACATGATGCCGATGAAGTCGGCGCCCGCTTCGGCCGCGGCGACGGCGTCGGCAACCCGCATGCATCCGCAGATCTTTACGCGCGTCATGGTGTTGTGGTCGCTAGGCGTTGGTCGTTAGGCGTTGGGGTCTGCGGCGGCCGCAGCGCGGCTTCGACGTAGGTCAGGACCTCCGCGATCAGGTCGTCGAAGGGACGTGTTGTGTCCAGCGTCAGGCGCGGCCGGAATGCGGTCGGTTTGGATCCGGGGTGGTGGACGAGATCCAGCGGGTCGCGGGGTTGCGACTCGACGATCTCGCGGTTGGCCAGCCGACGCAGCAGCACCTCACGGTCCGGACAGACACATTCGATCAGCAGCGGCGGCGAGCCCGCTTCTCGCGTGATCTCCAGCCAGTGGCGCTCGACCGACTCCCAGTACACCGGGTTATCGAGGATGATGGAGTGGCCGCCGGCCGTGAGCGCATGGGCCTGGGCGAAGAAGACTTCGTACGCGCCGGGCGCCGCCTCGCGCTCGGCGATGCCTGTACGCAGTAGCGCGGCCTTGATGACGTCCTTGTCGAGCACGACGGCGCCGATGCGCGGCCCGATTGCCCGGGCGAGTGTGCTCTTCCCGCTTCCCGGCTCGCCGTGCATTTGGACGACTAATGGCCGTCCCTGCGGGGACGAGGACAGGTCTAAAGACCTGTCCGTACGGGGGTTGTCCGTACGGATATGGAAATCGGTTCCCGACTCGTTCATAGCAGCAGCTCGCGCATCTTGGACGGCACGTCGGGCGCCGTCATCAGCGATTCGCCGACCAGCACCGCGTGCACGCCGCACTTGGCCATGCGCTCGACGTCGGCGCGCGTGTGTACGCCGCTGAGCGAGGCGACGGCGCGGTCGAGCGGGATCAGCGGGCGCAGGCGCTCCGTCACGGCGAGGTCGACCTCGAACGAGCGCAGGTCGCGATTGTTGATGCCGATCATGTCACCGTCGACCTTCAGCGCACGCTCCACCTGCTCCTCGCTGGCCACCTCCACCAGCGTCTCGAGGCCGAGTTTGCGCGCGAGCTCGTTCAGCTCCGCAAGCTCACTGTCGGTGAGGATCGCGACGATGAGCAGGATGGCGTCGGCGCCGTACGCGCGCGCCTCGTGTACCTGGTACGGATCGAAGATGAAGTCCTTGCGCAGCAGCGCCGGCCGGCCGCCCGGGTACGAGCCGTCGAGGCTGGCCCGGATGTCCGACAGGTGCTCGATCGAACCCATGAAGTACTTCGACTCCGTCAGCACCGAGATCGCCGCGGCGCCGCCGTTCGTGTACGCGCGGGCCAGCGCGCGGTGCTCCAGCGTCGCCACCAGCCGTCCCTTCGACGGCGTCGCCTTCTTGATCTCGGCGATGAGCTGGATGCGCCTGCCGCCGGCGCTCGGGCCCCGGGGCCCCTCCAGCACCGACCGCACCATGCTCCACTGCGGCGTGCGGACCAGGTCCTGCCGGCGCTTCAGGGCGTCCAGCGGCTCCTGCAGCTTCCGGCGCTCCACCTCCACGCGCTTGTCCGCGACGATCTGGTCGATGATGTCCGCGATCTCACACCTCGTTCGTGGCGGCGATGAACGCCTCGAGCTTCGCCTTCGCCGCGCCGGAGTCCACGCTCTGCGCCGCCTGCTGCACGCCCGCCTTCAAATCCGCGGCTGAGCCCCAGGCGATGAGCGCAGCGCCGGCGTTGAGCAGCGCGAAGTCACGGAGCGCGCCCGGCCGGCCGCTCAGCACCTCGCGCAGCTCCGCGGCGTTGTGCTCCGGCGTGTCGCCGATGATGGTCGATATGTCGTGTCGCCGCAGCCCGGCGTCCTCCGGCGTAACGGTGTACGTGCGCACGACGCCGTCCAGCAGCTCGGCGACGATGGACTTGCCACCGATGCTGATCTCGTCGAAGCCGTCTTCGCCGTGTACCACCAGCGCGTGTTCTGCGCCAAGACGCGCCAGCACGGCCGCGATCTTCTCCACCAGGTCGGGCCGCGGCACGCCGATCACCTGGTGCGTCGCGCCTGCGGGGTTCGTCAGCGGGCCCAGGATGTTGAACACGGTCCGGATACCGATTTCGCGGCGCAACGGAGCCACGAACTTCATCGCCGGGTGAAACGCCTGTGCGAACATGAATCCGACGCCCGCGCGCTCGATGCACTCGGCCACCTGGTACGGCGTCAGGTCGATCTTCGCGCCCAGCGCCTCCAATACGTCGGCGCTGCCGCAGCGCGAGGTCATCGCGCGGTTACCGTGCTTGGCGACGCGCGCCCCCGCCCCGGCCGCGATGAATGCGGCGCAGGTGCTGACGTTGAAGGAGCCGCTCTCGTCGCCGCCGGTGCCGCAGGTATCGAGCAGCGGACCTTTGAGGTCGATGCGGCTCGCCTTCTCGCGCATGACCTTCGCCATACCGGTTATCTCGTCTATGGTCTCGCCCTTCATGCGGAGCGCGGCGACGTACGCGCCGAACTGCGCCGGCGTGGCGGTGCCGGACATCAGCTCTTCCATGCACCGCGCCGCCTCGGCCTCGGTCAGGTCGCGCCGGTCGGCTAGCTGCATGATGGCGTCGCGGATGGTGAAGTCACTCATAGGTCGTCGTCGTCCTGCGCGCTACCCGTTGCACCTGCACGTACTGTGCTCGATCCGAGATCGTGTACATGATTCGATACTCGCCGACTCTGAGCCGCCATCCATCGATTCCTGAGAGCTTTCTGGACCCCGAAGGCCGCGGGTTATCGGTCAGCGCCTCAATCGCACGTGTCACTCGCTCCCGGTGCTCAGCTGGCAACCTTCTCACTTCGCGCTGGGCGCTTCGAACGACCTCGACTTCGTACTTCAATACCCATCTGCTCCATCAGTTCCTCGATTGAGATCGTGCCTGAGGGGTCCTTCGCGTGCTCTTCGAGGCCTCGCTTGATTGTGATCGCGTCGAGTTGATCCTCGAACACCTTCTCGATCGCATAGCGAACCAGGTCCGCCATCGAGGCCTTCTTCTCGAACGCCAGGCGGCGCAGGTCCTCGTATCGCTCTTCGTCCATGCTCACCAGCAGCCGTTTCACCGGACACCTCCGTGATATCGTGATATCACTATATCATGACCTCATCGCGATGACCTCATCGCGAGGAAGTTGCGCAGCAGCGTGTGGCCGTCCGGCGTCAAGATCGACTCCGGGTGAAACTGCACCCCCTCCACCGCCAGCTCGCGATGACGCACGCCCATGATCACGCCGCTTTCGCTGTGCGCACTTACCTCCAGAACCGCCGGCACGCTGTCCGGCCGGATGGCCAGCGAGTGATACCGCGTGGCTTCGATAGGCGAAGCCAGTCCGGCGAACACGCCCTTGCCGTCGTGCGTGATCTTCGAGACTTTGCCGTGCAGGATCTCGCCCGCGCCCTCCACGATCCCGCCGAACACCTCGCCGATGCACTGGTGGCCCAGGCACACGCCCAGGATGGGGATCTTGCCGGCGAAGCGCCGGATCACGTCCTTGCTGATGCCGGCGTCGTCGGGGTTACCCGGCCCCGGCGAGATGACGATGTGGTCCGGCGCCATCTCGTCGATGTCTTCGACGGTGATCGCGTCGTTGCGCACGACCTCGACCTGCGCGCCCAGCTCGCCCAGGTACTGGAACAGGTTGTACGTGAAGCTATCGTAGTTGTCGATCAGCAGGACGCTCATCGTTTCCTCGCCTTGATGATTAATGTATAGGGCAACAGCCGCATCCACGCGTCGTCCAGCTCGTCGCCTTCACCCTTCGGCAGATCCGCCTCGCACGGCTCGACGATGCGTTCCACACCGAATCCCGCACCCGTCACCAGCTCGAACCACTGCGACATCGTGCGGAAGTAGTGCCTGAACGACGCGGACGTCCCGTCCTTGAACTCCCACGGCCAATCCGCGTGGGGCGTCCAGTACGAGTTCCACATGTGAAGCGGCGGCGGCCCGTCGACGTGCGCGCCGACCGGATGCTTCACCGCGATCGCGAGCACGGCGCCCGGCTTCAGCACGCGCCCCGCTTCGGCCAGCGCCTCGTCGACGTGCTCGACGTAGTCCAGCGCGTGGATCGACACCGCCAGGTCGAAGCTCTCGTCGTCGAAGCGGCTGAGGTCCTCGACGGAGCACTCCACAAACGAAGCGTTGTCCACACGACCCTGCGCGTACTTGCGCGCGAAGGCGAGCTGCGCCGCCGATTGGTCGATCCCGACCGCCACCGCGCCCATCTTCGCGAGCGCCACCACATCCTGCCCGCCGCCACAGCCCAGCACGATCGCGCGCTTGCCCGCGACGTCGTCCAGCAGGCGCAGGCCGTCTTCCGATACGCGCCACGACCACATCAGCCGGTCGCCGAAACGCTCGCCGTAGCGCTCCGCCTGGTACGCCTTCGCGATCGCATCCCAGGCCGCCTTGTTGTCGGGCGCCGCCGCGTCAGGCGCGGCAGGCCGTCGCCCCGGCGACGCTTCGGGCGCCCCTAGGGGTTCGCGCTCGGCCAGCGGCACCGCCTGCGCCGTCAGCTCGCGGCCCATCTGGTCCCAGTCGAGCTGGTGCAGCGCCGCCGGTTCGGCCAGCATCTTCGCGAGCGGTATGCGAAGGTCGGGCGGCATCGTCACCTGGTCCAGCTCCGCCGCGCCCAGCCATCGCGCGTCGTCATACTCGCCCCCCGCGTTGAAGCGCATCGGCCCGGCCGGTAGCGAGGCGCGAAAGATGTTGGCCACGTACTGGTCCGCACCGTCCGCCAGGTACAGGGTCTCGACGAACGACTGCTCGCCTTCCACCAGCGTCATGCCGAACTGCTCCCGTGCGTGGCGGCGCAGCGCGTCCTCCGCTGCCTCGTCGTCCCGCACCAGGGTCGACGGCAGCATCCACTGTCCCGCGAACGGCGGCGTCCGGCGGTGCGTCACCAGCGCCCGCTCGCTCTTCTCGAACAGCAGTGCCGACATCAGCTCAGGCATTCG
>DATECV010000197.1:0-5830 GCA_035286725.1 Dehalococcoidia bacterium
ACGAACACGCCGACCAACACACCGACGAACACTGCCACGAGCACACCGACGAACACGGCCACGAGCACACCAACGAACACGGCCACGAGCACACCGACGAACACACCGACGAACACGGCCACCAAGACGGCTACGCGCACCACCACCCCGGAGTCGACCGGCACCCCCGAGGCGACAAGCACCACCGCCGCTACCGAGGTCCCGCCCACTTCCACACCGGTCCTCGTCGTCGCGGGAGAATCGCGTGGCCCGGCTCGCGAGCTGCCCGAGTCCGGCATGGGCACGCCCGACAGGACTGCCGGCGGACTGCTCACCGTGCTCGTCTTCGCCGCCGCCACGTTGGGCCTCGCCGGGCTCGGCGTCGCCGCCCGAACCAGGACGCGGTAACTCCGCACCCCACGTAACGTGAGCAAGGGCCGCCGGAGTACTGCTCCGGCGGCCCTGTCGTCCCCTCCGTGATCCTAAGCCGCCGATCCCGCACCATGACGGACGTTCGATGCACCCGGCGCCGTCATGGGCGCCTTCAACCACGAAGGGAGACCTCATTGATTAGCGTGATCGCCAAGCTGACCGTGCAGGAGGGCAAGGAGGACGAGTTCAAGACCGCCGGTGCCGAGATGGTGGCCGGTGTCAAGGCCAACGAGGCCGGCCGCACCCTCATGTACACGCTGGCCCAGGACCAAAAGACACCGAACGTCTTCTACTTCGTCGAGTCCTACGCCGACGACGCCGCCCTCGCCGATCACGGCAAGACGCCGCACATGGCAGCCTTCGGTGGCAAGATCGGCGGCATCCTCGCCGGCCGCCCCGAGATCATCCGCCTCGCCCCCGTCGCCGGCCTCGACTGAGCCGTAGGGGCGCCGCCTGCTGCGCCCGACTCTTCCGAAGATGCAACGGAGCGGGCCGCAAGGCCCGCTCCGAACTCCTACTCCCCGCTCCTACTCCCTACACGGCCCAGAACACGCTGCTGTACACACTGTAGATGTGCGCCAGCCCGTGCAGCACCACCATCCGGTTCACCAGGTCGCTCACTGCCACGTCCTTATATCCGCGCGCGGTCGCCTTCTTGTTCAGCAGGTCGTCCGGCGCGTTCCGAACGAACTCGATCACCGCCCTGTAGTTCGTCGCCAGCTCGTCCGCCAGGTCCTGTGCCGACTTGCCGGCCCGCTGCGACACGATCCCCGCGTTGAGCTGGTCGATGTCCACCCCGCCGATCGCGTCGCTGCCCGGGGCCGCGTTCGCGATGCCCGTCACCATGGGCGCTACCATCGCCCCGATGCCGGCTACGTGCGCGAACATCTCCTTCCCCTTCCACCCATCCACATCCACTACCTTCTCCAGCTCCGCCGCCGTCAGCGAGTTCGCCAGCCGCTCCCCCTCCTGGATCAGCAGCTCCAACCCCTTGATCAGTTCTTCCTTGCTCGCCATCAGTCGTCCCTCCCTCTGGTCCGGCGCGTCAAATTCGCGGCAGCGCCCGTGCGCCTGGCCCCACCGTGGTGCGGATTGTAGGCGCTCGACCTCGTCCGTAACAGCGCGGTTCCTGGCCCCTTCTTTGCCGCCCCGATTTGGCCCCTGCTATGATGCTGGCACAACGGACTGGCATTACATATGGCGGGAAGCGTTCTTGTCCTCAATCAGAACTACGAGCCGCTGAACGTCTGCCACCCACGGCGGGCGTTTGTGCTACTCGAGCGCGGCAAGGCCGAAGTGCTCGAGCACGGCCGCGGCTCACTTCGATCTGCCTCGCGTTCCTGGCCTCTCCCCTCCGTTATCCGCCTCATCTACATGATCAAGCGCCCCCGCCCCCAGATGCGCCTCTCCCGTCGCGAGGTCTTCAACCGCGACCGCTACACCTGCCAGTACTGCGGCCACCGTGGCTCTCGCGACCTCACGCTCGACCACGTGATGCCCCGCCACCGTGGCGGCCGGCACACCTGGGAGAACCTGGTCACCGCCTGCAAGTCCTGCAACCACCGCAAAGCCGCCCGCACCCCCTCCGAGGCCAAGATGCAGCTCATGCGCGAGCCCTTCCAGCCGCGGGTCACCAGCTACTACGTCGTCTACCCCTACCTCGAACGCGAAGAGCAGTGGCGCAAGTTCGTCCCCGGCTGGGAAGCCTCCGTAGAAGGCTACGCCTGACGTTAGGCGTTAGGTGTTAGGTTCTACGCTGGAGGGTCCACCCCTCCACCTCTTCCATCCGTCCCATCTGTTTCAATCTGTTGATGAAGCCCTACGGCGTGATCAACGCCTCCAACACCGCCGCCTCCTCCGCCGTCGCCGGCCGCGGCCGATCCTGCTCCGCGTCCAGCACCACGGGTACGGCCTCCCACGCCGTTACGCCCGCGCCCTTCGTCAGCGTGATGTTCAAGATCAGCGACACGCGCGGCTCCGGGATCCCCGCCAGGTCCCACTGGTCCAGGTCGAAAATGAAGTTCCCCAGTCCCCACGCGATGAGCTGCCCGCCCCGCTGCTCCACCGGCTGCACCACGTGCGCGTGATGCCCCAGCACCACGTCCGCCCCCGCCGCCAGCGCCGCCTCCACCAGCGCCCGCTGCGTGCCGTTCGGCGCGTTCACGTACTCATCTCCCGCATGGATGGAGACGACGACGAAGTCAGCGAACTCTCGACCCGAAAGGATCCAGGCTTCAAGTTTGTCCGTGTCGCACACACTGAGGCCAGGTGCGTCACCCTGGCCGGCTGCCCATTGGTCAATGGTGAAGCCGCTGCCTTCCGTCGGCGTGAGTACACACGCGATGAACGACACTCTCAGGCCGCTTGACTCGACAATTGCCGAGTTCCAAGCATCAGCCGCATACGACCCTGCGCCCGCGTGCCGTACGCCAGCGACATCGAGTGCCGAGACGGTATCCATCATCCCGATGGTCCCGTAGTCCATCGCGTGGTTGTTCGCCAGCGACACCACGTCGAACCCCGCCTCCGCCAGCCCCGGTGCGAACTTCGGCGGCGTCCGGAAGTTGAACGCCTTCGGCCACGGTTCCCCGCGGTCGGTCAGCGCCCCTTCCAGGTTCGCGAACCCGATCTCGCCTGTGATCAGCGGCCGCACCAGCTCGTACGGGTATCCCGCCCCGTACTGCTCCATCCAGTCGTTCACCTGCCGCCCCAGCGAGATGTCCCCCACCGCGCTGATCGTCACCGACGTACCGCCGGCCGTGCCCGACACCGGCGTAGCTGTTGCCGCGATCGCTCCCGTGTCTGGTGTCGAGGTGGATGTGGGCGTCGCCGTGCCCGTCGCGGTTGGCGATCCAGCATTCGGCGTAACCGCCCTCGTCGCCGTCGCCGTGGGCGCGCGCTCCGGCGCCCCTGCTTTCGACGCGCATCCCGCGACCGCAAGCGCCGCGAAGCCGAGCAGGAGACGTGCCGCGCAATGACGGACCCGTGAGGTCATCGCCCTGATTCTACGCCAGCCGGCCAGAGGAGCGCGCCAGCCTCGTGCGGCAGCGCCACCACAGCCTCACCCAGGCCCTGACCACCCTCCTGCCCTCTGTGACTCTGTGGTGAATTGAAAAACCTACGCGCGTACCCACCACACGCGTCATGCGACAGCGCCACCAGCGCCTCAATCAGGCCCCAAAGAACCCTCAGTGCCCTCTGTGTCTCTGCTCGGCGCCCTTGGTGCGGTGAATTGAAGACTCTACGCGAACCTAACGACACGCGCCGAGAATATCCCCGGGATCTGCGCCACCCGCTGCACCAGCTCCGGCGAGATCGAATCGTCCACCGCCACCGCCATCAGCGCCCGCCCTCGTACCTCGATCCGCCCCACGTTCATGAAGCTGATGTTGATGTCGTGCTCGCCCAGCAGTGTCGACACCGCCGCGATCATCCCCGGCTGGTCCTGGTTCTCGCACAACAGCAGCCAGCCGTCGCCCGGCGGGATGTCCACCCAGAACTCGTTGATCTGCACGATGTGCGGTCCGTCATGAGCGATCGTCCCCGTCACGTCCGTGTCGCCCGCGCTCGCGTGAAGGTGCACCCGGATCAGGTTGGCGTACTTGTCCTCCCCCGGTCCCTTCCGCTCCGTGATCCGCATCCCCCGGTGCTCGGCGATGAGACTCGCGTTTACGATGGTCACGTTGTCTTCGCTGATCTGGGACACCAGTCCCTTGATCACCGCCGCCTTCAGCGCTGTCGTGTCGTGCTCCGCGATGTCGCCCAGGTACTCGATCTCGATGTTCCCCATCTGCCCCGCCGCCAGCTGCGTCGCCAGCGTCGCCACCTTCTCCGCCACCGGGATGTACGGCCCGATGAACGACATCGTTTCCGCCGCGATCATCGGCGCGTTCACCGCGTACATCGCGGGTTCGCCTCGCAGGATCGCCAGGATCTGCTTTGCCACGTCGATCGCGACCCGCTCCTGCGCCTCCGCCGTCAGCGCACCCAGGTGCGGGGTCACCACGATGCCGTCCGTGTGCAGAAACGCCGCGCTCATCTCGGGCGGCTCGTCGGGGAATACGTCCAGCGCCGCCCCGGCGATCTTCTTCCCCTGTACCGCCGCTACCAGCGCGTCCAGGTCCACCAGCTCTCCGCGCCCGGTGTTGATCAGTCGTGCCGTCGGCTTCATCATCCCCAGCTCGCGCGCGCCGATCATATTGCGCGTCTCGTCCGTCAGCTTCGTGTGCAGCGAGAGAAAGTCGGCCTGACGGATGACGTCATCTTGGGTCGCGGCCAGCTCCACGCCCAGCACCTGTGCGCGCTCCGCCGAAACGAACGGGTCGTACGCGACGACGTGCATGTCCAGCCCCTTGCCGCGCCGCGCCACCTCCGACCCCACGTTCCCCAGCCCGATCAGCCCCAGCGTCTTGTCCCGTACCTCCACCCCCGCGAACTTCGACCGCTTCCACTCACCGCCCCGCAGCGACGCGTCCGCCTGTGCGATGTTCCGCGACAGCGCCAGCATCATGCCGATCGTGTGCTCTGCCGCTGATATCGTGTTCCCCAGCGGTGCGTTCACCACGATCACGCCGCGCTGCGTCGCCGCGTTCAAGTCGATGTTGTCCACGCCTACGCCGGCCCGGCCGACCGCCTTCAGCCGCTTCCCGGCCGCGAACACCTCCGCGGTCACCTTCGTCTCGCTCCGCACCACCAGTGCGTCGTAGTCGCCGGCGATCGACAGCAGCTCGCCCCTCGAAAGCCCTGTCCGCACGTCGACCTCAGCCTCCCGCCGGAGGATGTCCACGCCGTCCTGCGCGATCGCGTCAGCCACGAGGATCTTGTTCATTCGAGTCCAGCGTATCCGGGTGACGGGATTCGAGACAGTGCCCTATGAGCGACGTCGGATATCGAGGATGAGGCCTTCCGTGTTGTACGAGATGTCCCAGATCGCGATCGTCCAGGCGTTCAGCTCGTCGTACACAATGACGTACTCATCGTCTCGGTAGTAGAACGGGAAGTCCGGTGGAGCATCGACCAGGAACCGCAGAACGTAGTCCGGTTCAGGGGAATCACATAAATCGTCGATGATCCGATCGAGGCGGAGTCTCTCTGGGATCGGGCGTGACTCGTAGAACTGTCGGGCCGGCGGCAGCAGAACGGCGTCACGATCCGCCATTCTGCTTTTTCAAATCGCTCCACCGGATCCATTCGCCCCGGGATTTTGCCGCACGAGCCGCCGCCAGGCGCGCTGCGAACCCGGAATTATGCAGAAGCGAGTCCGACTGCCTCTTCGCCTCTTCAGGCGTCAGCTTCCGGAACTTCTTCCTTGCGGGAAACCGCTCTCGCTCAGCGACCATCGCACACCTCGTTGGAGAAGTGTACCGCTACCGCGCGGCCGCCACCGGCGAGTACCCCACGCGCGGAAGCGCCTGCTTCA
>DATECV010000198.1:0-18539 GCA_035286725.1 Dehalococcoidia bacterium
CCTGCTCGATGTACGCGCCTTCGCTGCTGGCGAAGACCTTGTCCTCGCGCTGGCAGTAGATGTTCCCCTCGGCGGAGATGATGTTCGGGACGCCGAGCATCGTTTCGTTCACCCGCAGCAAGAGGCCGATCTTGTCGTCGAGCGAGATCGCGAACGGATCCTGCCGGACGGGCGTCTTGTAACTGCCGCTGACCGATTGCGGAGGTCCGATGTCCGCGCGTGGTCCACGGACGCGCGCGGACGCCCGGGCGACACGCACCGCTTCCCCGGCAACGCGGTCGGCTTCCTCCAGTGTCATCTTGTGGCTCGCGGCGAAGCCCCAGAAGCCGTCGACAATCACCCGCACGCCGAACCCCAGCGATTCGTCCGACGCGAGCGCCTCGACGTTTCGGTTGCGCACCGCGACGGACTCCGAGCGAAGGCGGACAATACGGACGTCGGCGTATCCGGCGCCACGCTGCCGTGCGGTGTCGAGGGCGCGCATCGCGAGGTCACGCATCAGGCGGCCGCTTTCATCGCGTGACGCGCCAGGAATTCGAGGACGACGGCATTGACCTCATCCGGCTTCTCGATGTTGAAGCCGTGGCGTAGTCCCTGGAACATGCGCAGCTCGGCGTTGGGGATGCGCTCTGCCAGGATGGGCGAGTTCGCCACGGCCACGAGCGTGTCCTCGGTCCCCGCCATCACCAGTGTTGGCGCCGCGATGCGCGACAGCCGATCGTACGCGTCGTGGTCCCGGACGGCCGCGAGCTGCCCCTTCATGCCCACCAACGTCTGAGGGAACTGAACTGTGGTGATAGCCATCTGCTGAAACGCGGGGCCCGGGCTCGCCAGGTACTCGGGCGTGAAGGCAAGCAGCATCGACTCCTGGAGCCGCTCGGGGGTCATAAGCGCCTCCAGGCTCCCCGCTTCCAACACCTCGGCGCCGGCCTCCATCATCTGTTGATAACCGGCAGAGTGCGGCCCTCCCGGCGTCGTGCACATCAGCACCAGGCTCGAGACGCGCGCCGGATACCGGATGGCGAGCTCCTGCGCGATCATCCCGCCCATCGACGCGCCGATGACGTGCGCGGCGGCGATGCCCACGTGGTCCAACAGCCCGGCGGCGTCCGCGGCCATCTGCGTCATCGTGTACGGCCCTTCCGGCTGCGTCGTCCTGCCGGCGCCCCGATTGTCGAACGCGATGACGCGGTAGCGCTCCGCGAGCGCGGGGATCTGCGCTACCCACGCGCCGGCATTCATCGTGAAGCCCATGATGAGCAGGACCGGCTCGGCCGCCGGATCGCCGTGCTCTTCGAAGTACAGGTCGATGTCGTTGATGCGCGCTGTCGCCACCGTCTCCCCCTTTGCGGCCTGACCCGGACGTTCAGAGAAGGGTAGCAGGACGCCGGCTAGGTCGTCCGCTGCTTGTGGACGGCCGCGTGCATGCGCTCGCGCATGATGTCCACCGTGTAGTCCACGGTCCACGGCAACAGGTCGTTCCAGCGGGAGACGATCGACTCACCGATGCCGATGAACACCTCCGGCTGGTGCCATCGCACCCCACGGACCAGCGCCTTGGCCACCTGCTGCGCCGTCGCCACGCTGAGCCCCAACCCCTCGACTTCGACGTTCTCCATCAGGTCGGTCGCGGTCGGTCCCGGATAGACCGCCACGACATGTACGCCATCCCGGGCGACCTCCCGCCGCAGCGCTTCGCTGAATCCCCGCATGGCGTACTTCGAGGCGCAATACGTGGCGTAGTACGGAAGCCCCATCCGGCCTGCCACGGACGACACGTTGACGATCGTCCCGCGCTTCGCCTCTCGCATGTGGGGCAGGACGAGCTGTGCCAGCCGGATAGGCGCCCAGATATTCACACCCACCATCCGCCCGATGTCGTCGCCCGGGATCTCGTCCAGCCGGCCGCCCGACACAACACCGGCGTTGTTCACGAGCACGTCGACTCTTCCGTGGTGCGCGATCGCCTTGCCTACCAGGGCGCGAAGGTCTTCTTCCTTTGCTACGTCGCAGCGTACGATCTCGGCGTGCCCGCCGGCGTGGCGGCACTCGTTCGCCGCCGTCTCCAAGGCGTCCATCCGCCGTCCAGCCAGCAGCACCGTCGCGCCTTCGCAGGCGAACTCGATGGCGGTGGCGCGCCCGATACCGCGGCCGCCGCCCGTGATGATCACCACCTGGTCTTTGAATTGGTCAGTCATCCGCCACCTCCCTGCTGGTTGCTGCTCGACATTGGATCCTGACGATCCCCACGGATGCGGTCAACGTGCCGAGTGGCCCCGCCATCCCTCGTTGGAACTCGGAGAACGGCCTCAGAGGACGGGATCGCGCGGTACCAGCCGGCACCGGCCACTGCTCGCGAACAGGAGACCAGCCCCCGCGATTGAAATCGCCCTGGCCTGGGCGAAACGAGGGCCGGGCACGTCGTGATCCTACATCACCGCGCGTCCGGCTTGCAGGCTGGTGGCCGCGAATGCAACCATGCGCCCGGCGGGAAGCACGGAGGTACCCCATGACCACCGAGACAGGCAGGGCGGGCCAGCGTCCCGGTAGGGTGAACCTGCCATTTCCCCTCCAGGACAACGAAGCTGTGCTGCTGCTCTGCCGGCGCCACTGGATCTACCTGTGGCCGCGGAGCGTCCTCTGGATCGTGCTCGCCGTCGTCCCGGTAGCGGTGCTGGCGTGGCTGCTGTTCCGCGTGGCCGACCTGGGTGGCCGGGGAGCGATGATCTTCTGGCTGGCCGCACTCGTATACCTCCTGGCGTGGGTGATTCGAATCTTCCTGAACTGGTACCAGTACGACAACGACCTCTGGGTGATCACGAATCAGCGCGTCGTCGACTGCATCAAGCCGAACCCGTTCGGGCTGAAGATCTCGACGGCCGACCTGGTCAACATCCAGGACATGACCGTCGTCCGAAGCGGCATTCTGCCGACGGCGCTGAACTACGGCGACATCGTGTGCCAGACCGCGGCGGACAACCGTGACTTCACTCTGGGCGGAATCCCCCGCCCGCAGGACGTACAGCTCCTGATGGACAAGGAGCGTGATCGTGAACGCCTGCGCGGGCGCGGAGCCTAGGAGCGGGTTCATGGCCGGAATCAGGGAGGATCTGGCCAGCCTGTAGTCCCGGCGCCCGCTGTCGTGGTACGATCGCGCTCCACCACGCGAACGAAGGAGAGCGACATGAAAGACGTACGCGGCAGCAGTGCGATCGTCACCGGCGCATCTCGCGGTATCGGACCATACATCGCCAGGACGCTCGCTCGTGAAGGGGTCAACCTCGTGCTGGCAGCTCGCGACGTCAGCAAGCTGGAGGAGACGCGCGCCGCCTGCGAGGCACTCGGGGTCAGCGCGATCAGCGTGGGTACGGACGTCACTCAAGATGGCGATCGCCGGCGGCTGGTTGAGACCGCTGATCGCGCCGGCGCGATCGACATCCTCGTCAACAATGCGGGGGTGGAGTATCCAGGTTCGCTGACCGAACTCACGTTCGAAGAGGTCGACGCGATCCTCGAAACGAATCTGCGCGCGCCGGTGTATCTGTCGAAACTCGTGCTGCCTTCCATGCTCGAGCGCAAGCGCGGCGCGATTGTTCATGTGTCGTCCATGGCCGGGAAGAGCGGCGCGCCCTACAACTCCATCTATTCGACGACGAAGTTCGGGCTGCAGGGCTTCGTTGAGTCGATGCAGTTCGAGCTTGATGGTACCGGCGTACACATGGCGACGGTCTGTCCCGGGTTCGTCAGCGAGGCGGGCATGTGGATGAACCGGGGCGGGAAGGCGCCGCGGATGATGCGCGAGGTTTCGCCCCAGAGGGTCGCGGAGGGCGTGTTGAAGGCGATTCGCGGATCGCGCGAGGTCCTGGTCGTGTCAGCCCCCATCCGGCCGCTGCTGGCCCTGAACCAGATGTTCCCCGGCCTGCAACGGCCGCTCGTGAAACGCATGGGCATCGATACCGCGATGCGTGAAACGCGCCGATCGGCGGGACCAGCCGAGGAGCGCGAGACGTCGGACGTCAGCTGAGCGCCCCCGGGTGGCGCACAGGCCGTCGCCGGGTAGCGGGTGCTTTCTACGCGTCCGGCCGATTGGCGAGGTAGCTCGGCTGTGGACTGCCGCCAGCTCGCTCAGTTCGGCTCCTTGCACTCTCGAAGATCACGGCGCCCGAAGCTAATGTCATTCGTGACGCAGGCCGATACTTTCGGCGGTATGGATGACTTCCGCAAGGAGCTGACCGCCGTTGTCGAAGAGCTGGTTGCCGCTGGCGCGACACCCATATTCCTCATGGTCGATCTGGTCGGCGCCGAGTACCTGAGGCAGTCGGCCAAGGATCCCGAGGCCCTCTCTCGGTTCCGGGAGACGTGCATGGCCTCCCTTTCCGGCGCCGCCGGCAACGCCAGCGTGTTTAGCTACGGCGAAATCCGGATCGTCGCGATCTTGCAGGGATTCGACCGCCTGAAGACGTTCGCTCTCGTCGAGAAGATGCGCCGGACCTTGCCCCTCCTGGCCCAGTCGTTCGATGTCCTGCTGCAGCCGGAATTTGACACGATTGAATTCGAGCCGGCGACCGGGGTTGCCGGTGTGATCAACCAGCTCGTGGCCCCCCGCGCGCGGATGGACGCGGCGTAAACGCGTCCATTCGTGCCCCGGCACGCCGCTTCTCCTCTTTTCGCAGCCGAACCACCCTTGATCTTCGCAACCGCCCGATCACACAATGGCCCCGCGAAACTAAGCGACCGCTAAACTAAGATCCAGGAGCGTTGCATGGCGGACATCACCACGATCCCGGACCATCTGCGCGCCAAGGCGCAGGAAAAGGGCTGGCCGGATGACGTCGTCCAGCAGGCGCTGGCGACAGGCGCGTCGGCCGACCAGATCATCGGGTACATGAACCAGGGCGTCACCGCTGAGCAAGCGCGCCAGTTCCTCGCGGCGCAGGCAGGTGGCGGGCCGGAGCCATCGGACGCGTTGAAGGCGAAGGCCGCGGACGCGAGCTGGCCGCTCGACCTCGTGAAGCGCGCCCTGGCCATGGGCGCGGCCGAGAATGACCTGATCAACTTCATGGACATGGGCGTCACGGCGGAGCAGGCGCAGCAGTTCATCGAGCAGGGCGGCGGTGGCGGCGCCAGCTTCCAGGTGGACCTCTCCTGGATGGACGTGCCGACTGAGTGGAACACGCGCGCGAAGCCCACGAAGCACGGCCTGACCCTCGAAGCGATCAACATTGGCAAGTACGGTGACATCCCCGACATCTGGCCTTACCAGACGGAGATGCCGCGTGGCGCGGTGCCCATCCCCGGCGTCGAGGGCATGGGGTACTCCATCTTCGAAAAGCAGGAAGTGTGGAGCGATGCCTGCGCCAAGCTGTACGAGGAAGCCATCCAGCGCCGCTGGCGACCGGCCACGGACGTGCCGTGGACCAGCATCGAGCCGTTGCCTGATGATTTGGAGCGCGCCATCTGCCAGATCTGCACCCATATCTCCGAGAAGGAGCAGTTGGAGGCGGACGTGCTGGGCCGGTGGGAGCCCGAGATCAGCTACGGCTACCACGAGGTGAAGCTGTATCTGGCGACCACCATCTTCGAGAACGCTCGCGCCGTGGAAGTGTTCCGTAAGCGGGCGCTTTCGAACGGCGGCGGCCTCGGCGTACAGTCATCGGGATGGGCCTTCCGGTCGATCGTGGACGCGCGCAACTTCACGGAGATGGTCGCAATCCAGATGGTGCTGCACGACAGCCTCACCCTGGGACAGTATGCGTTCGGTGAGAAGTTCGCCCGGAACCCGGCTGAGAAGTTCATCTTCGCGCATTGCCTCCAGGACAAGGCGCGACACCTCTCCTACGGCGTCTCCCATCTGAAGTACGTGCTGCTCCATCGCCCGGAGCGCCGTGAGGAGATCCAGCGCTACCTCGACAAGGGCGAGGGGATGCTGGTGCAGGACGACAAGAAGGACCCTTCAACCCGGGAGTCGTTCGCGATGTACTTTGCCGGGGGCAAGGACAAGATCGCGGACGGCCTGCAGGTGTACGATGCGATGAGGAAGACGGCGCTGGGGCAGTACCTGGCACGGCTCAAGTGGGCTACGCTGGATCGCTCACAGCGGCTGCAGCCCGGCCTGAAGGCGTACCTGGGAAGCTAGTCGATTAGGCGGGAAGCACCCGCACGAGAGGATCAGAATCATGCCAGTGTTCCCGTCGGTCGAGTGGTTTGACGCCATCAAGAACATCGTGAACCAGGACCCGGAGTTCCGTGCACTGGGGACCGTGGACAGCGTCATCGGCGTGAAGGTCGGCGGCAAAATCTACGAGCTGATCTTCGAGGCCTTCGAGTGTACGAACGTGCGCGAGGCTACGGACAACGACTTGCGAGACATGGACTTCTGGCTCGAGCAGCCGTACGATAAGTGGCAGGACATGATCGAGAACATCAAGAGGAACGGGAAAGCCGGATTGTCGCACACGCTGAACACGCTTGACCTCAGCATGCCGGAGGGACTCGCGCGCTCTCACGACGGGTACCGGCGTGACGCCTTCTACCGGTTCAACCAGTCGATCCAGGACTTCTTCAACGCGTCGGCCAAGATCGACACGCAGTTTGCGGCCGCGGAGGCCGTGACCGCCTGACATCGCTTTCTCCGCCCACCGCACCCCGAAGAGCCTCCCGTCGCCCCGGGAGGCTCTTCACTTGCACGTGAGTCCGGCGACGTTGCCGTACACTGCGCCGATGAATCACGATCTGCTCGCGCGCGCCATCGAAGTGAACTGGCGCAATCTCGCGCTGGGGCACCCAGCCTTCGAGGCAGAGGGTGCGATGTTCGTCCGTAATCCGCGGTTCTCGGCGATCCACGACGCCAACTTCATCTACAACGCGCGGGCATCCTCCTCCGCCGAAATTGAGAGCCTGCTCGCGCGCGCCCGCAAGGAGTTCGCCCACGCGTCCGAACTCACCTTCCGGTTGGATCCGGGAACACCGGCCGCATTCGAGGCCAGACTGGCGCTCGACGCACAGGAGAGAGGCAGTGCGTTGGTATTGCTCCTGGAGGGCGATCCGAAGGGCGCGGCGGCGCCGTGCGATATCCGGCAGGTGTCCGGTGATGCTGCGTGGGATGCGTATGTTCAGCTCAAGCGCGCCGACTGGCGGGAGCACGCGCCCAAGGTCGGCCAGGATGCGGCCAGCACCGCCATCGCCAATGGCCTGGCGGCGACCAATCGCCTGAAATGCCCGCCTGTCCGGTACTACCTCGCCTTCCAGGAAGGCGTGCCCTGTGGCTTCTTCAATGCCTGGGAAGGAGTCGGCGGGGTCGGGCAGGTGGAAGACCTGTTTGTCCTCCCGGAATACCGGCGGCGTGGCGTCGCGACGGCCCTCATTCACCATTGCGTCGCTGACGCGCGGGCGCATGGAGCCGGCCCGATCGTGATCGTCGCTGATCCTGCGGATACGCCGAAGAGGATGTATGCCGCGATGGGCTGGAGGCCGGTGGCGTTGTGCCGCCAATTCGGCATGAAGCCGTGAGCGGGCCTAACCGGCGCGTGGCTCTTCCGCGAGGTCGCGCTCGATGGGTGTGAGGCTCGAGTCACCCAGCATGCTCTCCTCGAGCAGCCGCATCGACCGTTCGCACCAGTCGATGTAGGCGCGACGGTACGCGTTCGCCAGTTCCAGCGTGAGTGTCCAGAACAGGCCGTGGCGCGTGGAGTGCAGCGAGTGTACGCCTTCCCGGATCCGCTCGCGGAGTACGGACTCGGAAAAGCCAAGTACCTTCTGCTGCTCCTCCATCTGGCGTCGCAGCAAGACGAGGACGTCTTCCACGGGCAGCTCGGTGCCGAAGAACACCTTGATCAGGAACGGGTCGCGAAGGTCCGCGGGTGGCTGCGGATTGCGCACCCACCGCGCGAACTCATCGCGACCGCTGCCGGTGATCTCGTAGATCTTCTTGTTCGGGCGGCTCTCCTGGACTTCGACGTGCTTGTCCACCCAGCCCTGCTCTTCCAGCGACTTCAGCGTCGGGTAGATCTGGCTGAGCTCGGCGTTCCAGAAGTGCTGGACGGAGCTATCGAAGAACTGCTTGAGCTCGTAGCCCGTCATCGGGCGGACGGTCAGGATGCCCAGCAGCGCGTGCTTGAGTGACATGCCCCAATCTTACCGGCCGGCCGCGATCGTGGCGCCCGGTTTGTAGAGAGACGGCTTCGCGACGTACGGGATCGAGGGCGCGCCGGACGGCCGCAGGGCTCTGCGCAGCTGGCTGAGGAGCACCAGGTCTTCGGTCTCCAGTTCACGCTCGATCTGGACCGCCGCGGCGACTTCTTCAGAAAACAGACCGCTTGAGGTCAACATGGTTCGGATCCTTTCAGTCGGCGCCCTCGCGGGTCGCCGCTCGGGGGATGGGGTCCTAGGCTGCTCTGCGTGGCGAGCGGTCAGGCTTGGGCGCCGTCGAGGTCTCGAGAGCGCCACGGCGCCCGTCGGCCGCTCGGCGGAGATCCTGCCATAGAAACAGCCATTTCTTCTGTTCCCGGTCGTGCTCCCGCTCCGCTTCGATGGCCTGGACGAACTCGATGCCGGCGAAGTTGGCGAAGTCCATGGCGGTACCTCCTGCGTCGATCGGGACAGCTTTAGCCCGTGGATATATCGACATTTATATATAGCTCTTTACATATGACCGCCGCAACTCGCGACGCGCGCCTCATGGTGCCGCGTTGAATCTGAAAGGACATCCTGGCGGCCACGCTTGTGAAGGCCGTAACAAACTCGTAATCCCATCGGCCGAAGCTAGAACCTAGAAGCGGGGGCCTATACGCTGCGGCCATGCTCAGCCTCCAGTTCATTCGAGAACACGCGGACCACGTGCGGAAGGCGCTGAAGGACCGGCATTCTGAGGGCCCGGTGGATGAGGTCCTCGAACTTGACGAGGAGCGCCGCCGGCTGCTGGGCGAGACGGAAGGGCTGCGTGCGGAGCAGAACGCGGCGGGCAAGAAGATCGGCGCCGCGAAGGATGCTGGCGAGCGGCAAGCGATGATCGACGCGATGAAGGGCGTGTCGAGCCGCCTGGACGAGCTGGAGCCGCGGCTGCGGGAGGTTGACGAGCGGCTGAACGGCCTGCTCCTGGAGCTCCCGAACATCCCCGACGCGGCGACGCCGTACGGCGAGAGCGAGCACGACAACACCGTCGTCCAGCAGCACGGCGAGGAGTATCGCGACGAGTGGCGGAAGCCGCATTACGAGCTGGGCGAGGCGCTGGGGATCATCGACTTCGAGCGGGGCGTACGGCTTTCCGGCAGCCGTTTCTACGTGCTGACCGGCGGAGGGGCGCGGCTGCAGCGTGCCGTCATCCAGTTCATGCTCGACCTGCACGTCGACCGGCACGGATACAAGGAACAGTATCTTCCGGCGATGGTGAAGGAAGAGACGATGTGGCACAGCGGCCAGTTGCCGAAGTTCCGCGACAATCTGTACCGCGACGCGGAAGAAGACTACTGGCTGGTACCCACGGCGGAGGTGCCGCTGACGAACATGCACGGTGGCGAGATCCTGGAGGCGGAACAGCTTCCGCTGCACTACGTGGCGTACACGCCGTGTTTCCGGCGCGAGAAGATGAGCGCAGGACGCGACGTGCGCGGGATCAAGCGCGGCCACCAGTTCGATAAGGTCGAGATGTACAAGTTCTGCGCGCCGGAGAAGTCGGACGCGGAACTGCAGACGATGCTGGAGGATGCCCTGGACGTCTGCCGCGAGCTGGGTTTCCGGTATCGCGTGGTGAGCCTGTGTACGGCCGACCTGGGGTTCAACGCGGCCCGGACCTACGACGTGGAGGTCTGGGCGCCCGGGATCCAGGAGTGGCTGGAGGTGTCGTCGGTGAGCAACTGCACCGATTTCCAGGCGCGCCGCGCGAACATCCGCTTTCGCCGCGCCGCAAGCGCGAAGCCCGAGCACCCGCACACGCTGAATGGCAGCGGCCTGGCGTTGCCGCGCACCATGATCGCGATCCTGGAGAACTATCAGCAGCCCGACGGCTCGATCGAGATCCCGGAGGTCCTCCGTCCGCGCATGGGGGGCGCCACACGCATCGCGGCATCCTGAGAACTCACACGGGCAGCTCCTCCGCGAGCGGGGGCCAACGGTGCGACCACGGCGCCGCTTCTTCGATCTGCGCGGCGAGGGCGAGCAGCAGCTCGTCGCCGCCGACGGGGCCGACGAGCTGGACGGCGGCGGGCAAGCCGGCATCCGACCAGTGCACGGGGACGGACATGGCGGGTTGGCCGGTAAAGCTGAAGGGCACGGGGAAGACGCCGGCATCGGCGGCGCCGCCGTGCAGTCCCAGCGGCCATGCGGGTTGGCGCGTGACGGGCGTGACGAGGATGTCGTAGTCGCGCCACCAGTCGAGGATGGGCGTGGACTCGGCGCGCAGCGTCCCCGCCGCGGCGGCCTGCTGTTCGGGCGTGATCTTGGCGGCGAGCGCGATGGTCTGCAGTGTTTCGGGATCGAGATCCCCCTCGGTCATGGGGCGGCCGGCGGCCGCCTCGAGCCAGCGGACCTGCGCTGCGCGCGCGGGCGGCGCCACGATGCCGAACGCGCGCCAGATGCGGCCGGCCCAGCCCGCGAGGGCGGGGGGATGCGCGGTCTCCACGGCGTGGCCGGCCTGGGCGAGGAGGCGGCCCGTGATGGCCACGGCCTGCGCACAGGCCGGGTCGACCTCCATGCCGGCGATGAGATCGCGCGTCATGAGGCCCACACGCAGCGAGCGGGCGCGGAGGCCGGCCGGGGCGGGCGGCACCGGTCCCGGGTCGGCGATGGCTGCGAAGACGCCGGAAAGGTCGCGGACCGTGCGGGCGAGCACGAACTCGGTCCAGACGCCGAGGCCATCGGGCTGGGCGGCGGGGGTTTCGCTGGGGATGCGGCCGCGGGACGGCTTGAGCGTGGCGACGCCGCAGCAGGCCGCCGGGTAGCGCAGCGAACCCCCGGCATCGCCACCGTGGGCGATCGAAACCATGCCGGCGGCGACCGCCGCCGCGGAGCCACCACTGGAGCCGCCGGCCGTGCGTGCGGTGTCCCAGGGGTTGCGCGTGGGGCCGAATGCGAGCGGCTCCGTCGTGCTGCCGGCGGAGAGCTCCGCGCAGTTGGTCTTGCCGAGGAAGACGAAGCCCGCTCGGCGCAAACGACGCGCGAGCTCCGTCGTGCGGTGCGAGCGATAGCCGATATCGCGGAGGGCGCTGGTGCCGATGAAGTACGGCGTGCCCTCGACCTCGATAGAGGCATCCTTCAGAAGAAGCGGCACGCCCGCGAACGGTGCGTCCCGATCGAGTGACGCGAGCTGTTCCCGGGCGAGGTCGTAGAGCGGCGTGATGACGGCGTTCAGCGCCGGGTTGAGGCGATCGATCCGATCGATCGCGCAGTCGAGCAACTCCGCCGGGGACACGTCGCCGCAGCGGACGAGCTGTGCCTGCGCGGTAGCATCCTGCTTCCACAGATCATGATCCGTCATGATGCCGTGATCCTACGGGGCGCATTCGGGGAGACATAGGGTCCGAACGTACCATCTTCAAATCCCGAGAACGATATACTCGCGCGTATGACCGATGCATTCGTCGCCGCGGCCCTGGAGATTCTCGACAGCGCGATCGCGGATTTCCGATCCGCGATCGACGGCGGCACGAGCGAGGCGTTGAACTGGCGTCCCGCGGGCGAGGATACGAACTCGATCGCGGTGCTGACCGTACACGCGTTGCACAGCACACGATCCTGGCTGAGCGTGGCGACAGGCGCGGCGCTGCCGGAGCGCGACCGGCCTTCGGAGTTTCACGCGACAGTGCCGGAAGCACGCGCACTGCTGGCGACGGTGGATGCGTTCGCGGGAGACTGCCGCCGGATCCTGGAAACGTCATCAGTGACTGACTGGGGCGCGGCACGCGCCACGCACGCGCGCCCGTCGGCCGACGCATCGCCGGCCGACGCATCGTCGGCCGTGACGGTGGCATGGGCGCTGTTGCACGCGCTGGAGCACCTGCGGGAGCACGCGGGGCAGGTGCTGCTGACGCGGCAGCTCTGGGAGCAGTCCGCGCGAGGCTAGCACGCTGGCTGGCGCCGCGGTCGCCGGCGGCGGTCGCTGGCTTGGAACGGCAGATCTCACAGAACGCGCCCGTGCTCTGGGGCTTGGCGCCGAACATGGCGGATTTCGCGAGCCGTGGCATTTGAGGGCCGGGTTAGCGGTGCCGGTTGGCACTCGATTTGAAGGAGCGAGAGATGACTGAGGAGCGGGATGCGTTTGCGGAGCGCGTCGTGTCGTCGGTGGCGGCGGCGATGGACGTGTTCAGCACCTACCTGGGCGAGAAGCTGGGATTCTACCGGGCGCTGGCGGAAGGTCCGCTGACGGCGGACGCGCTGGCCGCGCAGGCAGCGTGCAGCGAGCGATACGCGCGGGAGTGGCTGGAGCATCAGGCGGTGACAGGGATCCTCCGCGTAGAAGGCGGCGGCGGGGACGAAGCGTCACGACGGTACGCGCTGCCGGCGGGGCACGCTGAGGTGCTGCTCGACCGCGACAGCTTGAGCTACGTGGGGCCGATCGTGCGGCTGTTCGTGGGAGCGGTGAGCGCGCTGCCTTCGCTGTTGGAGGCGTACCGGACAGGCGGCGGCGTGGCGTACGCGGACTACGGCGTGGACCTGCGCGAAGGGCAAGGCGAGATCAACCGGCCGGTGTTCTTGCAGCAACTGCCGCATGAGTGGATCCCGGCCATGCCTGACGTACACGCGCGGCTCATGCGCGCCGGAGCGAAGGTAGCGGACCTCGGATGCGGTGCGGCGTGGTCGGCGATCGGCATCGCGCGGGCGTATCCGGCCGCGCAGGTGGACGCGTTTGACCTGGATCCCGCATCGGTGGCGCTCGCGCGGAGCAACGTGGACAAGGCGGGCCTGGGTGACCGTGTGCGGGTGCAATTGCGGGACGCGGGCGACGCCGAGCTGGCCGGGCAGTACGATCTGGTGGCGGCGTTCGAGACGATCCACGACATGTCGCGGCCGGTGGAGGCGCTAGGCGCGATGCGCCGGCTGGCGGCGTCGGGTGGTGGGGTGATGGTGGTGGACGAGCGCGTGGGAGAGACGTTCACGGCGCCGGCTGACGAGCTGGAGCGGCTGATGTACGGGTGGAGCATCCTGCACTGCCTTCCGGCGGGGATGGCGGAGCAGCCATCGGCGGGGACGGGGACGGTGCTGCGGCCGGGCACGCTGCGCGCGTACGCGCGGGAAGCGGGGTTCGCTGACGTGGAGACGCTGCCGCTGGATGCGGGGTTCTTCAACGTGTACCGGCTGGTGTGATCGGGGCGACGTGAGACGTGAGACGTGAGACGTGAGAAGTGGGGCGTGAGAAGTGGGGCGTGAGAAGTGAGAACCTGGGCGGTGGATCATGACGGATGAGGTGTTGGAGATCGGTGGGGAACGGTGCCTGGTGCTGGATGCCGAGGGGGCCGTGGTGCGGGACGGGCGCGGGGCGACGGACCTGATCGGGGAGGCGATCGCGCATCGCGCGACGATGATCGCGGCGCCGGTGGGTCGGCTCGATCCGTCGTTCTTTGAGCTGCGGTCCGGACTGGCGGGAGAGGTGCTGCAGAAGGCGGCGAACTACCGCCTGAAGTTCGCGGTGGTGGGCGACATCTCGGCGCAGGTGGCGGCGAGCGACGCGCTGCGCGACTTCGTGGTGGAGTGCAACCGGGGGCGGAGCATCTTCTTCGTGCCGGACCTTGAGGCGCTCTTGGGGCTGCTGGGCGCGTTGGAGGCGCCGCAAGGATTGGTGTCGTGGCGCCGAGTCTGTGGTTCGTCCTCCCCCCGGCCTTCATAGGCCGCGCGGGCGCTGCGGTTTCTACAACGGACGTGTGGTTGTTGGCCGTGCGGGGGCTCGCCTACAGTCGGCTGGGGTGAGCCATGTACGAGGACGAGCTGCGCTCGAGGCGTTACTACGAGGGGCGAGCACGGTGGTATGACCGAGCGAACCGGCTGGCGGCGTTCCTGCGGGGGACATCTGCGCGGCGGGAGCGTCTGAAGGCGATCGCGCGGCTGCGCTTGACGCCCGGGGACAGGGTGCTGGAGGTGAGCTGCGGGACGGGCACGAACCTTGTGCTCATGCGGGACGTTGCCGACAGGGGCGCACTGGTGGGGCTGGATATCTCGCGCGGGATGCTGGTGCGATGCCGCGCCAAGGCAGCGTCGAGTGGCGTGGTGGTGCGTCTGATCGAGGCGGAGGCGGCGCATCTGCCGTTCGACGAGGGCGCGTTCGACGCGGTGTTCCATCACGGCGGCCTGGCGGAATTCGGTGACACCGCGGGCGCGCTGGCAGAGATGAGCCGTGTCGCGAAGGATGGCGCGCGGATCGTGGTATGCGACGTCGGCGTGCCGACGGACCACCGGCTGCCGCTGATGAGCCGGCTGTTGTTGCGTACGCAGCCCGTGTATCGCAAGCCGCCGCCGATCGACCTGCTGCCGCCGGGGATGCAGGACGTACGGCTCGACTGGTTCGGGGGCGGAGGCTGGTACCTGCTGGAGTACACGAATGCGCTGTCGGGAGATCGATAGCGAAGCCTCGTCCGGCATGCCGCGCGCGGACGGCGGAGGTCATTGCTGCTTAGCGAGTCGGGGACCGCCATGCGGGGCCGCCCTGGGGGCTTGTACTGCGCATCACGTGGTCGCCATGAGGCCGGTGGCGTTGTGGGATTCGAGGGCGGCGGCTACCCAGCCGAACATGGCGTCGGTGAGGGAGATGCCGGTGAGGGTGGTGAAGTCCTGTATACGCTCGGGGTCGATGGAGACGCTGGCGACGATGTTGACGATGGCCGTGGTGACGAGGCCCTGGCGGTAGGCGTCGTAGCAGCGCTGGAGATCGTAGTCTCGCACGCCGTTCTCGAGCAGCAGGCTGTGGTAGAGCTCGATGAGGCGGCGGTCGCAGCGGGCCTGGGTTTCGGGCGGCATGCTGGTGGTGATGAGGCGTGCGAGGTCGTCGGCGCCGTTGCCCGCGCTGACTGTCTGCCAGTCGAAGACGGCGAAGTGGCCGCCTTTCGTGGACGGGAAGAAGAGCTGGCCGGGGTGGAAGTCGCCGTGGACGAGAGTGAGGGTGTCGCCCGCGAAGTCGCGGCGCATCTCCATGAGCGTGTCGAAGTCGCCGAGGAGGCGTTCGGCCAGGGCGTCGACGATGGGCGGGAGGCCGCCATCAAAACGCTGTCGCGCCAGCGGCAGTGACATGGCGAGCGCGGCGCGGCCCTGGGCCATGAAAGCGGTGTCGCTTGCGCTTCCCGGCGGGTGCAGGAACTCGAGCGTGGAGAGGCGCGGGTGGGACCACCACTTCGCGTGGAATGGGGCGAGGTGGCGGACGGCGAGCTCGATGTCTTCTTCGGACGGAAGCGTGCCATCGATGACGCGGGCCTCGCTCATGTCCTCGAGCAGGAGGGCGAAGACGCCGGACGCGGGATCGATGTCCGCGAAGAAGCAGCGGGGGATGGGGATGCCGGGCTCGGCGCCGAAGAGGCGGTAGAACTCGACCTCGCGCTCGT
Source organism: Dehalococcoidia bacterium (assembly GCA_035286725.1). Lineage (GTDB taxonomy): Bacteria > Chloroflexota > Dehalococcoidia > DSTF01 > JACRBR01 > JACRBR01. Next base: position 15,519 of record DATECV010000198.1, read on the forward strand.
AGCCGCGGATCTGGTGGAGGAGGGCGCGGATGGGCTCGTAGGGCGAGGCGAACTTCGCGACGAGTGAGGCGGGGGCATCGGGCTCGGGGCGGTCGTAGTCGAGGGCGATGCGGGCGACGATGGCGGCGGCCCCCTGGAGTTCGAGGAGCTGCGTGGTGTGCGCGACCACCTCCCCACTGCCGAGCGTCCCGCTTTCGCGGAGGGCGGCGGTGAGCCAGGCGTCCGTTACGTGCTCCGGTCCGGCCGGGATGGTTGTTTGCGTCATCGTTCCGTCCTTCGTGCCACCTGATGAAGCTAGGCGCGGGACACCGGGCCCGCCAGCGCCAAATGGCCGGTTTTGCGCGGAGTCCGTCGGGAGGCGCGGCGGGGTCTCAGCGTAGAACCGGGGATGCCCGCGTGACCCTGGCGTGACCAATGGCACTGGCATTGTGGGTGAGCTTGGGCGAGCGTGAATCAGGGAACACGCGGCCTGCTTCGATGGTCGCATTGAGGTGACGCGCTTGCCCCCAACGAACAGACTCGCATTCGAACCGCGATCTGCCCGCCCCCGGGCCCGGTTCGCAGCCGCGTCTTCACGTGCGCCAGCGCCGGGAGAGGGCCGATGAGGGCCGCGATCGGCGACGACGGCCTGCCGCTGCAGGGGTGGCGACGCACGTTCTCCTCGCTGTCCGGCAATCGCGACTTCACCTTCCTCTTCGTCGGGAACATCGGCTTCTTCTTCGGGATGCAGATGATGATGATCCTGAGCGGGTGGCTGGTGATCCGCCGCTGGGACAACGCGGCGTACCTGGGGTACGTGCTGGCGACCGCGGCCGTCCCGATGCTGGTGCTGGCGCCGATCGGCGGGGTGGTGGGCGACCGCGTGGAGAAGCGCCGGCTGCTGCTGATCACGCAAAGCCTGCTGGTGGTGACCAGCGGGACGGTGTCGGCGTTGATCCTGACGGACGCGATCGAGTTCTGGCACCTGCTGGTGATCACGCCGGTGTCGGCGGCGGCGTTTTCGTTCAACATCCCGGGCAGGCAGGCGCTGGTGGCGATCCTGGTGCCGCGGGACCGGCTGATGAACGCGATCTCGCTGAGCACGGCCGCGATGAACGCGGCGCGGATCGTGGCGCCGGCGACGGCCGGGATCCTGATCGCGCCGATCGGGATCGGCGGGGCGTACGTGGTGGCGACGGCGTGTTACGCCAGTGCGGCCGTGGCGACGGCGTTCTTGCCGGTGGCGAAGGTGCAGCGCACGAGGGAATTCACGTTCGTCGAGGACTTCACCGGCGGGTTCGGATACATCCGGCGTACTCCGCTGGTCCTGGGTCTGTTGTTCCTTGCGACGGTCCCGATGATCTTCGCGATGCCGTACCAGACGCTGCTGCCGGTGTTCGCTGACAAGGTCTGGCATGTCGGGCCAATGGGGTTCGGCGTGATGCAGGCGAGCGCGGGCGTCGGCGGGCTCGCGGGCGGGCTGGTTGCGGCGAACCTGGACGAATTCCGGCGAAAGGGGATGCTGATGCTGGGCGCGGCCGTCGTATTCGGCGTGCTGCTGTTCGCGCTGGCGGTGTCGCCGTGGTTCGGCGTGGCGCTGGCGCTGATGGCAGGGATGGGCTTCGCATCGATGACGTTCACCACGGTGAACAGCGCCGCGATCCAGATGGTGATTCCGCACGAGGTCCGGGGCCGGGTGATGAGCGTGATGATGATGACGTTCGGCCTGATGCCGTTGGGGGCGGTGCCGGCGGGGATCGCGGCACAGAGCATCGGCGCGCCCCCGGTGGTGGCGGTCGGCGCGGTGCTGTTCGTCATCTCAACGCTGGGGACGTTCGCCTTGGCGCCCTCGCTGCGCGGGATGGACCGGGCGATGGAGGAGGGTGCGGAGGATGGCGCGGGCGCGGAGATCGTGGGTCCCGTGCGTGCCGTGACAGGCGGCAGCGTGGGGAGCATGCAGCCACGGCGGTAGGCGCTCGCGGAGTCTCAGGGGCGGACTTCGTAGAAGGCGTTGATGGGGTGGGGGATGTCGAGGCGGCGGAAGCGGCTGAAGCCGTGGGACTCGACGAGGGCGCGCATCTCGGGCTCGGGGAGGCCGAGGGTGCCGAGACCGGCCCCGCCCGGGGCCGACAGCGACGACGACATGCACGAGAGCACAGACATCGCATAGAGCATGGGCGTGGTGGCGTTGCCGAGCTGCTCCTCGAAGGTGGGGGCGCCGTTGATGTCGGCGATGAGCCAGAAGCCGTCGGGCTTGATGGCCCGGCGGATGGCGGCGACGACGATCTCGGGGTGCGTCATATCGTGGAGGCAGTCGAACGTCGTGACGAGATCGACGGAGGCGTCCGATGGGAGGGGATCGGTCGTGGGGTCGTGGAAGTCGATGTTCGTGAGGCCGGCGTCGTCGCGGTTGGCGACGGCGCGGTGGAGCGCGTGCATCGAGGTGTCGTAGCCGTGGAAGCGTGACTTCGGGAAGGCCCTCGCCATCTCGACGAGCGCGAGTCCGGAGCCGCAGCCGACGTCGGCGACGCCGGCGCCTGTGGTGAGGCGCGCGACGAGTCCTTCGAGCATGGGGAGCGCGGTCGGCACCAGGACCTGGCGGTACCAGTTGCGGAACATGCCCTCGGTGGAGGCTGCGGCCTCGGCGCCGCGCTCGTCGAAGGAGTAGCCGAGGCCGGTGCGGAAGGCCTCCATGAGGTTGTCGACCATCGCGGCGCGCTGGGGCAGCGGGAGGAAGTTGCCGCCGAGGTAGGAGAGCTGGTCCTCGTCGGCGAGCAGCAGCGCGGCCTCCGGCGAGAGCTCGAACGTGCCCCCGGCGTAGTCGATGATGCCGGCGGCAGCCTGGCCGCGGAGCCACTCGCGCAGCCAGCGCTCGTTGAGCCCGGTGGCGCGGGCAAGGTCGTCCGGGGTGAGGCGCCCGGCGCCGGCCAGGGCCTTGTAGAGGCCGAGACGCATGCCCAGGACGACCATGATGGCGACGTGGGCGCCCGTCATCATGCCGGCGAGCAGCACGAGCTTCTGGGTGAGCTTCTTGGGGTCGGG
>DATECV010000199.1:0-3009 GCA_035286725.1 Dehalococcoidia bacterium
CATCAGCCATGCGTTGAAGGTAGCGGATCGCCCCCGTGGGCGCCTCACACGTCCGTCCTGTCGATCCACTTCTCGACCGGCTGCGCCACGTACCGCTCCATCGCGTCCAATAGCGACTCCGGCGACTCCCGCGCGATCAGGATGTCCCGGTTCTCGGGACGCAAGAAGCGTTGCTCGACCGCGCGCTCCAGGAAGGCGAGCAGCGGATCGTAGAAGCCGCGCGTGTTCAGCACGCCGCACGGCTTCGCGTGCAGGCCGAGCTGCGCCCACGTCAGCACCTCGAAGAACTCGTCCAGCGTCCCCAGCCCGCCCGGCAGCGCGACGAAGCCGTCCGCCAGCTCCGCCATCATCGCCTTGCGCTCGTGCATCGACTCCACCACGCGCAACTCCGTCAGGCCCGCGTGCGCGATCTCGTACTTCGTCAGCGCGTCCGGTATCACACCGATGACCTCGCCTCCACCGGCCAGCGCCGCATCGGCCAGGATCCCCATCAGCCCCACGCTCGCGCCGCCGTACACCAGTCCCACGCCGCGCCGCGCGAGCAACCCGCCCAGCTCGGCCGCGGCCTCCGCGTACCCGGGATCGCCACCCGGACTGGACCCGCAGAACACGCACACGCGCTTCATGCGGGAACGCTACCCCTTCACCACCGCAAGCGGCAGCAGCCGGTGTACCGGCCGCACCAGGTCTGCCTGCGCCACCATCACCTCATCGATGTCCTTGTACGCCACCGGCATCTCGTCGTAGTCGCCCGCGCGCACACCGAACACCACGTGGCTCATCTGCTCCACCGCCTGCTCGTGCGTGATCGTGCGCTTCGCCTCCTTCCGCCCCATCACGCGGCCCGCCCCGTGCGCGCACGTCTCGAACGACGCCGCCGGCAGCAGCCCCTCGCCGATGTACGACGCCGTCCCCATCGACCCCGGGATCGTCACCAGCCCCTCCGCGCGCACCGCGCCCTTGCGGTGGATCAGCAGATCCTTCCCGGCGTGGCGCTCCATCTGCGCGAAGTTGTGGTGCGTGTCGAACCGAAGGTCGATCTCGGGCCTCGCTCCCACCACCTCGACGATGGCCTCGCACACCTCCTCGAACATGTGGACGCGGTTCGCCTCCGCGAAGCGCATGCACCAGCGCATCTCCGCCAGGTACTCGTCGTGCAGCGGCGAGTCAGCCGGCAGATATGACAGGTCCACGTCCGGCAGCTCGATGCCCAGCGCCTTCATCAACGCCTTCGCGTCGGCGTGGTAGTGGTTGCACACGCGAAAGCCGATGTTGCGCGACCCCGAGTGCAGCATGATCCACACGCGGCCCTCCTCGTCGCGCTGCAGCTCGATGAAGTGGTTGCCTCCGCCCAGCGTGCCGACCTGGAACGCCGCCCGCCCGATCTCCTGGCTCACGTGCGGCAGATCGCGCGCGTCCGCCACCAGCTCCTCCGGCAGCGGCTGGCGCGACTCGTGGTGCTTCAGCCCCACCGGCACGCGCGCGTGGATCGCCTCGCGCATCGCCTGCAACTGCTCGCGCGAGAAGTCGTCCGCCGCAAACGCCGTCCGTGCCGCGATCATCCCGCAGCCGATGTCCACGCCGACGGCGTTCGGCACGACGGCGCCCTCCGTCGCCAGCACGCCGCCGATCGGCATGCCGTAGCCGACGTGATAGTCCGGCATCAGGCAGATCCACTCGCGCGCGATCGGCAGGTTCGCCAGATTGCGCGCCTGCACGAACACCTGGTCCGCCAGGTCGATCTCCCCCACCGCCCACACGCGGATCGGGATCGTCTCGGTCGTGATCGTCTGGTATGTCATCGCTTCGAGTTCACAGTGGACAGTTCACAGTAGGCAGTACGGCCTCGACCCTCACGTCGCACGTCTCACTTCCCACTTCTCACGTCGCACGTCTCACTTCCCACTTCCCACTTCTCACGTCTCAACTGCCCCCTGTCCCCTGTCCACTGTCCACTAACCCTGCCGCTTCAGCCGCCCCGTCTTCTTCGCCCAGCGCTCGCACCAGGCGAACGTCAGCATGCCCGCCGGGATCAGCGCTACGCCGAACCCCACCAGCGCCAGCAGCTCCTGCCACAGATCGCCGAAGCCCTTGCCGTCGATGATGGCGCCGCGGATGCCGTCCAGGATGTACGTCGCCGGCGATATGTGCGCCGACCACTGCAGCCATTCGGGCAGCACGGCCACCTCGTAGTACACGCCCGATACCAGCAGCACGAACGCCTGGATCATCATCGACATCTGCTGCCCGCGCTCGGGATACAGCATCGGCAGGATGCCCGAGAAGATCGCCAGCCCCGCCACGCTGAAACTGCCGACGAGCAGCACCGCCGCCGCCGCCCCCCAGTCGGCCTGCGAGAGGCCGATGTCGAAGAACGGCAGTGCGATGGCGAAGATGATCGCCGTGCGGATCGTCGCGTGGATGATGCCGAACAGCACCATCCCCGTCAGGTGCAGCCAGCGCTCCACCGGCGCCATCAGCGTGTGCTCGATCGTCCCCTCCCAGCGCTCCCACGAGATCACCAGCGAGATGTCGTCCAGCACCGCGGACAGATACGCCCACACCAGCGTGCCGATGAGCAGGAACAGCACCAGGCTGTTCACCTGCTCCTGGGTCGCAATGCCGCTTTCGCCCACCTGCGACGCGATGAACGTCACCGCCAGCGTGTTGACCACGCCGTAGACCAGCCACACCAGCTCCCACGCCCAGTAGCGCTTCCACAGGTTGGTCTGCCGCTCGATAAACGCCCACGCCAGCGCCGGCCGCGAAGCCCTGCGCGGCGCGGGCCACGTCGATGGAATGCTCAGTGCCATTGTCTAGCTCCTTAGCTGGTTAGCCGGTTAGCTTGTTAGCAGATCGCTGATCGGGCCGTGGATGGCTAACCAGCTAACTGCTAACCGCTAACAGCTTCCTCGTCCTCCGCCAGGTCACGGCCGGTGACCTCCATGAACACGTCCTCCATGTCGATCTCCTCCACGTCGCCGCCCTTCGCCACCATCTGCCGCAGCT
>DATECV010000200.1:0-3097 GCA_035286725.1 Dehalococcoidia bacterium
CTTCTACAGCCGGCCGGTCTTTGAGTACATCGCCGCACGGTGGCGGGCCGAGCCGGCCTACGTTGGTGACGACGTGGTTCTGCTCCGACGGCGGGACTGAGCGCCGGTCTCCTCCCGATGGAGTCTGGCCCCCGGTTCCAGCCTTGTCCCACGTCTTGTGCGCTGGCCGCTGCTGTCGTGGACTCACTGCCAAACTGCCGGCCGCCACAGGGCCATCGCCCCGACGCTACAGTGCTGTCCTGGGTGCCTGCATCTGGACCAGGATCCGCCGCGAGGTCCTGCTCGAACCTCACTGGGAGCATTTCCTACCCTTTGTTCACGCGGAGAACGTTCGATTCGTGCATTCCGTGCATTTCCCGCGTTCATTTCCGTCTCGCGCCGCTCGTTCCACCAGGGAGGCGGGGACGAATCGTGAGCTTCGGCCCTGGGACATAGTGTGCGCCACGGCCCCGACCGCTGGGCGACACGACGCCGCGCTCGCGCAGCCTGTTCATGAGACGAAGGACCTCCGTCCGTGAGTAGCCCGAAAGCCGCCGCACGTCCGCGTTCGCCAACCGTCCTCGCTCTGCAAGAACGGCTTGTACTCGCAGGCTTACCGCCTCGTCATCCAGCGGCATCTCGAGGTCGGTGGCATCGCGGCCGCGCAGGAGGTCCGAGTGATGCCGCGCCAGGCGGTACGATGTGCCGCGTCCTCGGCCTCCCGCCACGAGATAGCCCCGCTCGCGCAGCGAAATGAGGCGCTCGGCGGCCCTGTCTTCGGCAACCTGTAACCGCTCGCCCGCGGACCAGCGGTCCACGATCCCAAGATCAACGGCCGACCGCAGCACGATCAGGTCGTCGAGGTCGAGCAACCGGCCGGCGCGTGACTCCCCGGCCACACACCGGGCGAACGCCCGGTGTGTCTTCGTTGGAAGCCGCAGGCGCACGTGCCCCTCATCCGCCTCGTACGAGGGAAGCGGCTTGCCGAGCCGCAGCAGTTCGTCGTAGATGCGATCGACACCCAACCCGGCGCGGTTGACGAAGCCCGCGTCCTGGAGCACCCGCGCGAGCAGCGGATTGCGCCGGACGGGGGGATGGCGAAGGACATTTTGTGGCGTTACGCCGCCCGCAAATCCTCCTGGGCTGGAGATCTCCAGGCGTTGCTCTCGCAGCTCCACATACACGGCCTGCCGCAGGAAGTAGTCCCGGTGGACGACTGCATTGAGCAGCCCCTCGCGCACCGCCCACCAGCTCATGTCGGGCAATGTCAGCTCGCGGAACCCCTCCGTTTCCACCGTTCTCCCAAGAAACTTCTCACCGCCAGGACTAAGAAACGCCGGCCGGGAGGATCTCGCCGGTCTGGCGGCTGACCAATTCGAAACCGAGGGTGGCGGCGCGCTGACGGAGTCGGCGTAGCACGCGCGTTCGCTGTTGGCCAGTGTAAGCGTCGGCGCCGGGATCCCGGTACGCGAGTTCTCCTTTCAGGGCGCGATAGACCAGGATCGCGAGCTTGCGGGCGGTCGCGGTGATGGCCTGCGGTTTGCCGATGCGGGCGGCCAGACGCCGGTAGAAAGCCCCGAGCGCGGTCTGCGTGCGTCCCAGACTCATGGCCGTCATGCGCAGAACGGCGGCGGCGCGATTCGCCGACGGCTGTGTCCGCGAGCTGAGGAGACGGCCGCCGGAGATCTTGTTCTTGGGAGCGAGGGTCAGCCAGGAGGTGAAGTGCTTCTCGGTGGCCCAGCGACGCATGTCGGTGCCGATCTCGGAGACCAGCTTCAGGGCGGTGTATGGTGCGATCCCATCGATCTGCGTCAAGTCGACGCCGCCCGTGAGCTGATGGAGCGGCGCACGGATCTCGAATCGGGGTTCGTTGTCGCGCGGCTTCTTGGTCACGCGCGGTGCCGGCAAGGGGGTGGCGGGTGAGGCCACGTGCGCAGTCAGCGTCTGGACGTGGGCGTCGATGGCCCCATCGCAGGCCGCGAGCTGAGCCTGACAGATATCGAAGAGTTCGAGATTCTGTTGCAACACGAAGAGATGTTCCGCCCGATAGTGTCCCGTGAGAGCGGCGATGATCTCGGTCTTGGACGCACGGCACCGGTGATCCCGATGCTCGGCAAGTTGGTGAGGGTCGCGGTGACCAGCGACGATGTCGCGGAGGATGCGCAGGCCGGTCACGCCGGTGATGTCACTCACCACCAGCGACAGTTGGAGATTCATTTGGACGAGCGCCTTCTGCATCCGTTGGATATACATGCCGGCGCTCTCGATCAGCGTCTGGCGATGGCGGAGGTAGGCGCGAAGGGCGACGATGGCGTCCGTAGGGCGAAAACTCCCGCGCAGCAGGCCCACGCTGTGCAGTTCGCGGATCCACTCGCAATCCGAGACATCGCTTTTTCGCCCGGGCACGTTCTTGAGGTGCCGCGCGTTGACGAGGAGAACTTCGAAGCCGCGCGCCTCGAGGATCTCGTAGATCGGGATCCAGTACACGCCGGTGGCCTCCATTGCCACACTCGTCACGCGACAGGCGGCGAGCCAGTCGGCTAGCCGCAGCAGATCGCTCGTGAAGGTCGTGAAGGACTGGACTGGCGTGGCATCGCGATCGGGCGGGACGGCGACGAAATGTTCCGCGGCGCCGCAGTCGATGCCAGCGACGTTCGGGTTGATGCGGTCCAGCACCGTCGGTGAGACGCGAGGCTTGCCCGGGGACCGGCGACGATTGTGTTTCATCGGAGGCTCCTCCATACTGCGCGAAGCATCCGGGAACAGGGAGGCGGTACGGAGGACATTCTCCCAAACGGGATCACGGGCGTGTTACCGCTCGTGTCACCAATGATGTGACCGCGACTCCCCGGGCCACGCTAACAAACGGGCTGATCAGCGCCAGTGGCGGTTCGGCCTCGGTTCCCGGATGCCGCGTCATTCTATCTGCCAGCCGGGACACCGGCAGGGCCTGAAGTTTCTGATGCGATGTCTCGCGATCACATCGCGTGAGCGGCCGGGGACATGAGTGACAGATCAGTCCGGGGACATGGGTAACACTTGGTGGGGGTTACCACGCCGTGTGAGGGCTGCGGAGGGCGCGTTCTTGGCGCGCTCCGCAGCCCTCACATGGCGTCCG
>DATECV010000201.1:0-4611 GCA_035286725.1 Dehalococcoidia bacterium
AGCCGCGGCGGTTGTAGTGCGCCAGTGCGTCAGTGCGTCAGTGCGTCAGTGCGTCAGTGCGTCAGTGCGTCAGACTGTAACCGGCGATCGTGGCGGCGTGCCTGACCACGCGGCGCTGGCTGCGGTTCAAAAGCGGCCAGCATTCGGTTGCGGCGAAGGTGTAGAGATCGAGGGCGGCGCGGCAGGAGGCTTCTTGGGTCTCGCGGCGTTCACACAGGGCGCGCGATTGGGCGGAGGCCCAGGGGTCGCCCATGCTCTGGGAGACGAGGTCCCACAGCACGTTTTCGGTGCCGTAGAGGATGCGGCGGTGGACGGCCATGATGGGGGCGAGGCGGAGTGCGAGGATGGAGCGCCAGGCCGCGGCGGCGTGGGTGGAACCGCTCTCGACCGCGGCGACGAGCTTGTGGACTTCTTCGGCGTAACCGGTGATCTGGTCGGCGACCCAGCGGTCGCAGGCTTCAGTGATGGCGTCCCAGGTGAAGGCGTGGGCGCGGCGCTGGATGGCGGCGGCGGTGCCGTGCGGATCCTCGATGATGATGGCCTGCCGCCAGCCGGGGACGGCGGCCCCGACCGCGCTCGGCGTGCGGAGGGACGCGCGGCAGGCAGCCGGCGTGCGCCACTCGGTGGAGACGAGGAAGCGGCCGCGCCGCGAGAGCGTATACCCGGGACCCTTGCCGACGATGAGCAGGTCGACGTCGGAGTGCTGGTTCGCGCTGCCGTTGGCGTGGCTGCCGGCGAGGACGACGGCTTGCGCGCCGGCGTCCATGGCATCGCGGGCGATGGTGCGAGACATGCGGAGGACGGCGGGATCGATCGTGGCAATCGGTTGGGTCATGATCGACGCGAAGTATGACAGACGGGGATGGGGCGAACGGCAACGACAAACAGCAAACCTAATCCCCCCGACTCACGACTCACAGCCGGGCCGGCCGCGTCGCGCATGGCTCAAACGGTATTCGAAGCTGGGCTTGCCGTGGAGAAGGTGTTGCAGAGCTTTGCGGGGGGCTTTGTTGGCATTGACGGGCTCTCGGAATGATCGGTTACCATCGCCGCTACCGGCTCACTCGTGACACGTCCGCGTCGATTCTGTGCGTCGCGCTGCCGGTGTATCAGCAAGTGGGAGCTGTGAGGAGCCATCAACCATGCGCTCGCCCCGGACCAGACTCTGTCTCATCTCCGTCATCGTCGCGGCACTCGTCCTGACCTTCACCCACACGGATCCATCCACGGCTCGCGCACAGCACACGTCGAACGCTTCATCGGGCCGGTACATCGTCACGTTTGACGACAGCTCCGCCGCCAACGCGTACGCCTACGTGCTGAGCTTCTCGCGCGAGGTGCGAATCGACCACCAGTACGCTAGCGCGCTCGACGGATTCGCGGGCAGGATACCCGCATCGATCGCGGCGGCGCTGCGCAACGACCCCGCGGTGAAGGCCGTCGAGCCGGACGTGGCGGTGAGCGTCAACGTGGAGGAGCTGCCGACAGGCATCGACCGCATCGACGCGGAGCCGCCGGGGGACATCGACGCGATCGGGCCGGACCTGGACATCGACATCGCCGTCATCGACACGGGCATCGACCTGGACCACCCGGACCTGCGGGTCGCGGGCGGGTTCGCATCGTACGGCGTGGCGGAGATCCTCTTCCTGCGGCTGTGCGGGCTGACGGACTCGTTCGACGACGGAAACGGACACGGGACCCACGTTTCCGGCACCGCGGCCGCTCGCGACAACAGCATCGGCGTGGCGGGCGTGGCGCCGGGGGCGCGCCTGTGGGCGGTGCGCGTGCTGGGCCCGGCGGGCACCGGGTGCCTGTCCGACGTCATCGCGGGCGTCGACTGGGTGACCGACCACGCGAGCACGATCGAGGTGGCGAACATGAGCCTGGGGTCGTCATCGTCCAGCCCGACGCTGTGCTCGGCGATCGCGAGCTCGGTCGCGGCGGGCGTGACGTACGCGGTCGCGACAGGGAACGACGGCGCGAATGCGGCGAACACCTCGCCGGCGAACTGTGCGGACGTCATCGCGACGTCGGCGATCGCGGACTACGACGGCGCGCCGGGAGGCGGCGCGGAGTCGACGTGCACGGACGGCGGCGCGGACGACACGTTCGCGACGTTCAGCAACTTCGGGGCCGTCGTCGACGTGGCGGCACCGGGCGTGTGCATCTTCTCGACCTACATGGGCGGGGGATACGACACGCTGAGCGGGACGAGCATGGCCTCGCCGCACACGGCAGGCGCGGTGGCGCGGTTCATCGTGCAGACCGGGTACGGCGGGTCGGCGGCCCCTTCGACGGTGCTGGGCGCGATGAACGCGGCGGGCTGGCTGGAATCGCAAAGCGGGGCGTGCGGGTTCACAGGCGACCCGGACGCGAGCCACGAGCCGCTGATCCACCCGGGCGCGACGTGCGCGCCCTGATTGACGCCGCCACCAGGCACGGAGGGCCGGGCAGGCACCCGGCCCTCCGCCTCTGCCACTGACCGCCTCCCTGTCGCGTTTGACCGGCCTCCCTCGATCGTCGATCTTTGATCGCAGCCTGCTGACGACGATCGCACTCAATGGAGGCCCTCATGCACTACGGCGTCTTGATGTTTCCCGCCGACTACGCCATTCCGATCACCGAACTGGGGCGGGCGGCCGAGGATCTGGGGTTCGAGTCGCTGTTCTTCCCGGAGCACACGCACATCCCGGCGAGCCGCCGGTCGCCCTGGCCTGGCGGGCCGGAGCTGCCGAAGGAGTACTCGCACACGCTGGACCCGTTCGTGGCGATGGGGGCGGTGGCGGCGGTCACGAAGACGCTGAAGGTGGGGACGGGGATCTGCCTCGTCGTGGAGCGCGACCCGATCACGCTGGCGAAAGAAGTTGCGAGCGTGGACCACCTTTCGGGCGGGCGGATGCTGTTCGGCATCGGCGGCGGCTGGAACTACGAGGAGATGGAGAATCACGGGACGAAGCCCGCACTGCGCTGGAAAATCATGCGGGAGCGGATCCTCGCGATGAAGCGGATCTGGACCGACGACAACGCGGAGTACCACGGCAAGTACGTCGATTTCGACCCGATCTGGGCCTGGCCCAAACCGGCGCAGAAGCCGCATCCGCCGATCCTGGTGGGCGGCGATGGGCCGCGCACGCTGGAGCGGGTGGTGGAGTACGGGGACGAGTGGATGCCGATCCCGGGCCGTGGCGGCGATCTCGCGCCGCGCATCGCGGAGCTGCAGCAGATGGCGAAGGCGGCGGGACGCGGGCCGATCCCCGTGTCGCTGTTCGGCGTGCCCCCGGGCGCGGAGTTCGTCGAACGGCTGGCGACGCTGGAGGGCGTACACCGGATCCTGTTCGGGATGCCACCGGCCCCTGCGGAGCAGGTGTTGCCGATGCTGCGGGAAGCGGCGAAGGTGGCGGGGTTGTAGGGCGGGCAGTGTGTCAGCTTGTCAGCGCGTCAGCTTGTCAGCAGCAGATGAGGATGCAGCGACGAAGGCTTGGGTGCGTTGCGTGACAGCGGCGATTAGGGGCGCGGCGGCGGATGACAGCGGCCTGTAACCGGGTGGCGACGGGGCGCGAATTAACACAGCGTTTGGCCGGGTTAACACGGGCGACACGTGGGCTTGGTAGTCCTGTAGCGGCACCGTAGTGGTGGCGCGCGCGACGGCAGGACTCGATTGTGACATTCGGCACTAGTGCGCCCGATGGCATCGCGGTTTGATCGATCCGTACGACGCGGCGTCACACAAACGGTGAGCTCCACATGCACCGGCCGGCCGCGCAGCGATCCTGACCATCGCCCGCGAGCCGTACGGGTGAAGGCTACGCGGAGGGATCGCCATGGCCACGTACGTACCCGCACTCTTTCACCTACATCAGGCACGCGCGCACACGTGGCAGACGCAGTTTTGGGCGCGTATCGCGCGCCGCGCCGGCCGGCACTGGGTAATGTCGCGACACATCGACCAGTTCCTGCGCCCCCTGACCATCGAGGGCCGCGAGCACCTGGCGAGGGCGCGCGGACCGATGATCATCATCCCGAACCACAGCTCGCACTTCGATACGCCGGCGGCGCTCTCGGTGCTGCCAGAGCGCATCCGCGCGCATACGGCGGTGGCGGCCGCGGCGGACAAGTTCTACCGGCCGGACAAGAAGGGCTGGTGGTACTCGCTGTTCTTCAACGCCTTCCCGATCGAGCGGGGCGGCGGGAGCGCCGCGCTGGACTACGCGAAGACGCTGCTGCACGACGGCTGGTCGATCCTGATGTACCCGGAGGGGACGCGGTCGGTGGACGGGGAGATGGCGCGGTTCCACCACGGCGTCAGCCTGCTGGCGCTGGACGCGGACGTGCCGGTGGTTCCGATCTACATGGAGGGGCTGCGCGACGTATTGCCGAAGGGGCAGCGCGAACCCCGGGCCTCGGCCGTACACGTCCGCATCGGTGCGCCGATGCGAATCGCGGCGGGGACGCCGGTACCGGATGGGACGGCGCAACTCGAACGGGCGATGCGGTCGCTTGCAGGGGGCGCCGCTGTTGCGGCCGCTTAGCGCGTCGGCGCGTCAGCCATCGGTCACTGTCATTCTGAGCGCAGCGAAGAATCTTGTCGTGCCATCTGCGGCGCCGCTT
>DATECV010000202.1:0-2476 GCA_035286725.1 Dehalococcoidia bacterium
CGCCCGGCGCCCGTGATGACGATGCACCCCGTGCCCGGCTCCGCCGACGCCGTGTTGATCGCGTCGATGAACTCGTTCTCCATCGTCTGCGTCCACGCGTTCAGCCGCTCCGGCCGGTTCAACGTGATCAGGGCCACCGCCGCCCGGTTCTCATACAGGATGTGCTGGTACTCAGGCATATGCTCGCTCCGTTTCGTGTCGTCCTCAGGGGACTCGCGGGGATCCCCGTGATTCTCACAAATTGCGAACTGAGTGTCGATATTGTTTCGCCGACGACCGCCACACGCCTTCGCGACGCGGCCCCGATGTTAACAGCAGAATACGCGCGCCAATGCGCCACGCCCGTGTTACGGCCGTCGCGCCGGCGGTTCACAGAGTTTCAAGGCGCCCCTGCTATCGTCCCCAGACCGGCTTGGCGACACACTCGCCTGTCAACACCCGAACCTGTCACAGGAAGATGCCTCTCGGTGCCAGTGCACCCGCCCACGATAGTCCTCGCCGCGGCCCTGCCGCGTGTGTGCCATCGCGCCTTCCCGCCGCTGCGCGCGCACGGCGCCGCTCTGCGGAGTCGCATGCAGCGTCTCCCATCGCAGGCCGTGCGGCGAGCGCTCGTGCCTGCCCTCGCTGGCGGCCTTCCCCTGGTCCTCTACCTAAGCACGCTCGCCCCGACCGTCTATAACATCGATAGTGCCGAGCTGGCGACGGCCGCCGCCACCTGGGGCATCCCCCATCCGCCCGGCTACCCCCTCTACACCCTTCTGGCGCGCGCCTTCGTCCTCGTGCCCATCGGCGACGTCGGCTACCGCGTCAACCTGCTCTCCGCCCTGTACGCGGTCGCCGCCCTGTTGGCGCTCTACGCCATCGTCGTCCGTCTCACTTCCATGCCTGCGGCCGGTGTCGCTGCCGCATGGCTGCTGGGGCTGTCCTACCCCTTCTGGACGAACGCCGTCGTCGCCGAGGTGTACACACTGGACACGGCACTGCTCGGCGCCATGCTGCTCTTTCTGCTCCGTTGGCGTGACACCCGCCGCACCGCCGATCTCGCGGCCACGTTCGCCTTCTTCGGGCTCAGCCTCGCCCATCGCACCACCGGCCTGCTCGCCTTGCCCGCGCTGCTGCTGTTCGTCGCGCCCGCCGCGCGCGGGGACTGGCGCCGGATGATCCTGGCCGTTCCGGCGGTGCTGCCGGGCCTCGCGTTACATCTGCTGCTTCCGTTCCGCTCCGCGTCTGACAGCGCATACCACTGGGGCAGCGCCTACGACCTCGACGGACGCGAGCTCCGGATCGATCTCACCGATCCCGGCACCCTCTGGTGGTATGCGACCGCGAAGATCTACCGCCCCCTGGCCGAGGTCTACGACTGGCCCGACCTGCTGCGCGAGGCGCGCATCTTCGCCAGCGATCTCTGGTCGGCCTTCCTGGGCGGCGGCGTGCTGCTGGCTGCGTTCGGCGCACTCTGGCTCGCCCGCCGCCAGCCGCGGACGGCGATGTTGCTGCTCTTGCTCGCCGTCCCGCAGGCCGCCTTCTTCATCAACTATGCCGTCGTCGACAAGCAGACCATGTTCCTCAACGTCTACTTCATCGTCGCCTTGCTCGCCGGATGTGGTGCGGCGTCGCTGCTCGACGTGCTGCGCGCCAGGCTCGCCTCCCCAGGTGTGCGATTGGCCTCGTGCGCCGCCATCGGCTGCGTCGCCTTGCTCCTCGTCTGGCAGAACTACCCCCTGGTCGATGTCAGCAACGACGGCCGCGCGCGAGACCGCGCGGAGTCGCTGTTCGCCCAGGCCGATACGGGCGCCGTCGTCATGGGCGGCTGGACCGATATCGCGCCGCTCCAGTACCTGCAACTCGCCGAAGGCGAACGCGACGACCTGGTGCTTGTCCACGCGTGGGCGCTCACGCCCGACTTCGCCAACGCCATGGTCGAACACAACCTTGCGCAGGGCCGCACCATCTACCTCATGCGTGTGCTCCCCTTCCTGCGCCCCGATTTCGTGCTCCTGCCTGAGAAGGATTGGTATCGCATCAGCGCACAACAGCCAGCACAGGAGGCATCGTATGGACCATAGGCGACTACGGTTTGGCATAGCTGCGGGGTTCTTCGCGGTGGTCGCGGCCGCCACCCTCGCTACGATCGCGGCGGGCTCGCCGTTCGAGCGTCTGGACTGGCGCTCCTTCGACAGCGTCTACTACCCCACCGTTCCCCAGCCAAGCCCTACACCGGAGCCCAGTCCAACACCGCAACCCAGCCCCACGCCCGAGGAGTTCTGTGGTGACGTGACCCACGATGGCCGGGTGAACTTCGTCGACCTGCTCCTCGTCGCGATCCACGCCCTGCAGGGCGACAACAACCCCAACTACGACGTGAATCGCGACCAGGAGGTGAACATCGACGATGCACTCATCGTGCTCGATCAGCTCGGCAACCGCTGCTGACAAATCCCGGAGCTGAGGTCTTGGGGCCGGAGTCTTCGATATG
>DATECV010000203.1:0-12244 GCA_035286725.1 Dehalococcoidia bacterium
TGCGGAACCCCTGCCTCCATGCAGCGATCTCTGCGCTGAGCGTGGGCGCCGCGCGGAACAGCCCCATCGGCCGGATGCTAACGCAGGGTCCGCCGCCCTGTAAAGCGGCGCGCCGTTATGTACGCACGGTGCTCAGGCGGAGGCGTCGTTGAGGGGCAGGAGGTAGAAGACGGGGATGGCGGCGAAGAGGACGATGCTCACCCACGGGTTCAGGTAGGCGAGCGGGAGCGTCAGGCCGTACATGACGACCCCGGGGAGGTAGCGGATGGTGCGGCTGCGCAGGCGCGCGGAGCTGACGTGTTCGTCGATTAACCGCGGATGTCGGATTACCCATAGCCACAGGACCGTAAACGGGAGGGCCATCGACGTGAACGTGGCACCGTAGACGAGGACGGCGCCCAGGCGCTGGTCGTCGTCGCGGAGGAAGTCGGCAAGGACGGCGGTGGGGAAAGGGATGAAGCTGACGCACATGAGGAGAAGCAGGTTCAGGACCGTCACCATGTGGTCGGCACGGGCGATGTCCTTGAACATCTGGTGGTGGTTGAGCCAGAGGACGCCGATGGTGAGGAAGCTCACCGCGTAGCCGAAGTACGACGGCCACAGGTGACGCAGGGCATCGCCGAGCCCCTGGCCCGCATCGAGGTGGGGCACGCCGATTTCAATCACCAACAGGGTGATGGCGATGGCGAACACGCCGTCGGACAGGGCCTCGAGCCGTTGGGTATCGGCGTGATGGGCCGTGGGGTCGTCAAGGTGAGACATTGACAGGCGCTCCAGCGGGTATCTTAGGCGACGTGACGGGTCCCGTCACCGGATCCGAGAGGCGAGCCACAGCAGGAGGACGACAGATGCCGATCGTGCGGGTTGAGATGTTCTCGGGGCGCACCCATGCGCAGAAGCAGGAGCTGGCGCGAGCGATTACGGAGGCCGTGGCGAACATCGCACACACGACGCCCGAAGCCACGATCGTCATCTTCCAGGACGTGGCGCGGGAGGACTGGGCGCAGGGTGGGAAACTGGCATCCGACGACGAGTGAACCGAGTCTACGGGATCCACCCTATAGGTCGTGACCGAAGACGGGCTGATACTCACTGGGCGCGAGGGCAGTCCATGCCGACGTTTGAGACGTGATGATGGTGGCCGCCGAAGGTGTCACCTGGTGAGAGAGCGGGCCGCCGAACGGCGGAAATGCGGCGGACGCGTCAACACAAGCCCGGAGACCGAAACGAGGCGAATCCGGGCTCTGTTATACTCATGGCACGCGCGCCCCTTCGCCTGAGGGCCTCCGCGGGGATAGGGCTAAGGTACATTCATGAGTTCACGCTGGCTGCGCAACAGCTTCATCTACCTGCTCATTCTCGTCGCCGTCGTGGCGATCGTGTTCTCGTTCTTCCGGGGACGCGGTGAAAGCGCGAAGAGCATTCCGTTCAGCGACGTGGTCGCATGGGGGCGCGACGGGCAACTCCAGGAGATCACGGTCAACGGACAGAAGCTGGAGATCAAGAAAGACAACGAAGAGCAGAAGTACACCTCGCGCGTCGGCAAGAACACCGACATCGAGAAGGTGCTGCAGGACAACGAGGTCGAGATCGGCGGCGGCACCGAAGACTCGGTGGTCATCAAGTACAAGGAGCCGTCGTCCTACGGCAACATCATCGGGCTGCTGATCAGCTTTGCGCCGATCCTGGTCTTCGGCGCCATCCTCATCTTCATGATGCGGCAGGCACAGGGCTCGAACAGCCAGGCGATGAACTTCGGCAAAAGCCGGGCGCGCATGTTCACGGGCAACAAGCCGACGGTGACGTTCATGGACGTGGCCGGCGTGGATGAGGCGAAGGAAGAGCTGCAGGAAGTCGTCGAGTTCCTGAAGTACCCGGAGAAGTTCGCTTCGTTGGGCGCGCGCATCCCTCGCGGCGTGCTGCTGGTGGGGCCTCCTGGCACCGGCAAGACGCTGCTCTCGCGGGCGGTGGCCGGTGAGGCCGGTGTGCCGTTCTTCTCGATCAGCGGCTCCGAATTCGTGGAGATGTTCGTCGGCGTGGGCGCGAGCCGCGTCCGCGACCTGTTCGAGCAGGCGAAGCGCAACGCGCCGTGCATCGTCTTCGTCGACGAAATCGACGCTGTTGGACGGCAGCGCGGCGCCGGGCTGGGCGGCAGCCACGACGAACGCGAACAGACGCTGAACCAGATCCTCGTTGAGATGGACGGCTTCGATACGAACACGAACGTCATCGTGGTCGCGGCGACGAACCGCCCGGACATCCTGGACCCCGCGCTGCTGCGGCCGGGCCGCTTCGACCGGCAGGTCATCCTCGATTCGCCGGACAGCCGCGGGCGCAGGATGATCCTCGAGGTACACACGAAGGGCAAGCCGTTCGAGAAGGACGTGAACCTGGAGGTGCTGGCGAAGCAGACGCCGGGCTTCTCAGGCGCGGACCTCGCGAACCTGGTGAATGAGGCCGCGATCCTGGCGGCGCGCCGCAACAAGAAGAAGATCACGATGGCCGAGTTCAACGAAGCCGTCGACCGGGTGATCGCCGGCCCGGAGCGGAAGAGCCGGGTGATCACGCCGAAGGAGAAGGAGATCATCGCGTACCACGAGGGCGGGCACGCGCTTGTCGGCTACGTCCTGCCGAACGCGGATCCGCCGTACAAGGTCAGCATCGTCTCGCGCGGGCTGGCAGGTGGGTTCACCCGGTACATGCCGGAGGAAGACAGCCACCTGCGCTCGCGCAAACAGTTCAAGGACATGCTGGCGGCGGCGCTGGGCGGACTGTGCGCCGAGGAGCTGATCCTCGATGGCGAGGCGACGACGGGGCCCTCGAACGACCTGCAGAAGGCGACGAACATCGCCCGCAACATGGTGACGCAGTGGGGAATGAGCGAGCGCCTGGGGCCGCGGACCTTCGGCAACAAGCAGGAGCTCGTGTTCCTGGGCCGGGAAATCGGCGAGCAGCGGAACTACAGCGAGAAGGTGGCCGAGGAGATCGACGAGGAAGTGCGACGGCTGGTGGATCACGCGTACCAGACGGCGCGCAACCTGCTGATCGAGAACCGGGACCGGCTGGACGTGCTGGTGAAGGTGCTGCTGGACAAGGAGACGATCGAGGGGGACGACCTGAAGCGGGTGCTGGACGGGCTGGACATCGAAGAGCCGCCGGCCACGCCGTTGCCGCTTGAGGACGAGAAGCAGGACGCGCCCGACGCGACCCCCGGCCCGCAGCAGAAGCTTGGCCCGCCGGGACTGGCATGGGGATCCCAATCGAACATCACGCTGGATGCGGACGATACGAGCCGCTGAAGGCGCGAGTAGCTGATTCGACAAGGGGCTCCCGATGTGGGGGCCCCTTCCGTTTTGGTGTGCAGCACCCGGCTGTAAGCGCGTCCCAGGGTGTGTGCCGGGTGCAACGGGACATGGTGATGAAATGGAACTCGTCCGTTTTCAGAACGTGAGCAAAAACTACGGCCACGGCGCCGTGCTGGGAGACGTCACCTTTCGAATCAACGAGGGTGAGAAGGTCGGCCTCATCGGGGCAAACGGCGCGGGAAAGACGACGCTGGTGCGGCTGCTGCTGGGCGACGAGCACGCCAATGGCGGCGGGATCACGCGCGCCCCTGGGCTGCGGACCGGTTACGTGCCGCAGTATGTGCAGGTGGCGCCGGGAACGACGATCCTCGGCGCGGTCCTGAGCGGTTACGACCGGACAGCGGCGGCACTTCGGCGGGCCGAAGGGTGGCTGGCCTCCGCGACGCAGGAGGAGCTGGCCGCGGCGACGGCCGCGTACGACGCGGCGCACGCGGCGCACGAGCGAGCGGGCGGAGACCTGTTGCCGGCGAAGGCGGAGGCGATGCTCGACGCGCTGGGCCTCGGTGGACGCGGGGAGCAGCCGGTCGAGCAACTCTCGGGGGGCGAAAAGAACGTCCTGTCGCTGGCACGCGCGTTACTGGCGGAGCCTGACCTGCTGGTGCTGGACGAGCCGGGAAACCACCTGGATTTCGGCGGGCTGGCCTGGCTGGAGCAGTTTCTTGTCCAGTTCCGCGGGGCGGTGCTGATGGTGTCGCACAACCGCTACCTGTTGGACCGCGTGGCGGAACGGATCCTGCACCTGCACGACGGGCGGATCGACGCGTACGCGGGCAACTACTCGGCGTACCGGGCAGAGTCGCTCCGGTCGAAGCTGGCCCAGCGGGCCGACTACGTGGTGAATCAGAAGCGGCTGGCGCAACTCGAGGAGCTGGTGCGGCGGTTCCGCGAGATCGCGCAGCGGACGGCGGACCCGGCCTGGGGCAAGCGGCTGCGCGCCCGCAAGTCACAGCTCGAACGGGAGCGCGCGCAGGCGGTCGAGAAACCCGCCGCCGAAGCGGCGCCTCTGCACCTGGCACTGACGCGCGACACGAGCAAGGCGGACGTGGCGTTGCAGGTGCGGGGGTATTCGCGGGCCTTCGGGGAGCGCGCGCTGTTCGCGGATGCGAGCCTCGACGTCTCCATCGGCCAGCGCGTGGCGTTGGTTGGACCCAACGGGAGCGGTAAGACGACGTTCCTTCGCGACTTGCTGACGCGGGGGTCGTGGGACGACGCCGTGATCCGTGTCGGCCCAAGCCTTCGGGTGGGCTACTGCGCGCAAGAGCAGGACGTACTGGATGACGATCGGACGGTGCTGGGGCAGATCCTGGCTGAGGCGAACATGACGCGGGAGCGGGCCTACGCGGTGCTGGCGCGGTTCATGTTCGGCCACAACGACCTCGACAAGCGGGTGGGCGACCTGTCGGGCGGCGAACGGAACCGCCTGCAGCTCGCGAGACTCTCCATCCACCAGCCCGACTTCCTCATCCTGGACGAGCCGACGAATCACCTGGACATCCCGGCGTGCGAGGCGATCGAGGACGCGCTGGCTGACTTCGAGGGGACGCTCCTGGTGGTGTCTCACGACCGGTACTTCCTGGACAAGGTCGCGGACCAGGTGATCGAGGTCGTCGACAGAGGATTCGAGCCGTTCTCCGGGAACTTCTCGGAGTACTGGTCCCAACGGCCCGCGACGGTGACTCGCGCACGGGCTCGGGTGAGCACACGGCGCATCGCGCGGGAGCGCCGCCCGGCGGCTGCTGGCGCCGGCGCGACCCCATCCACCGACCTGCTCGTGCGGATCGAAGCGGCGGAGCGCGAGCGGGAGGCCCTCGAAAAGCGGGCATCGGAGGCGTTCACGCGCGGCGACCACAAGGAGGGCTCCCGGGCGTCGCACCTGCTGGAACAGCAGAGGCGGCGGATCGACGAACTGTACGAGCGGTGGCTGGCCGAGGACGGGTCGTGAGACGGGCTTGCGACGGCTGATAGACTGGAAACGCCGCCGGGCCGGGTTCGTTGACACTCCGCCGGGGCCACCGATAGAATGAGTGGCCTGCCGAACGGCGGGCATTCTGTTGTCTGGAGGATTCCCTTGTACGCCGTCGTGCGCACCGGAGGCAAGCAGTACCGGGTCGAGGAAGGCCGCGCGATAAAGTTCGAGCGCCTCGCCGGAGAGGTAGGGGACGCCGTCGAGTTGGGCGATGTGTTGCTCATGGACGACGGCGGTGGCGTGACCGTCGGCGCCCCGACCATCAATGGGGCGCGTGTCGTCGGCACGATCGCGGAGCAGGGACGGTCGAAGAAGGTCATCGTGTTCCGCTACAAGGCGAAGACGCGGTACCGGAAGAAGACCGGGCATCGCCAGCACTTCACGAAAGTCGTGATCGACGACATCCTCTTGCCCGGTCAGGAGCCGAAGCCCAAGACCGCAGCCGCGCCGGAGCCGGTGGAGGCCGAGGCGGATCAGCCAAAGGGCCGCCGGGGCCGGCGCGCGGCCGCGGCGGAAGCGACGGCCAGCGAGGCTGTCACGCCCGCGGAGGCGACGGCCAGCGAGGCTGTCACGCCCGCGGAGGCGACGGCCGAAGAGGCTGTCACGGCCGCGGAGGCGACGGCCGAAGAGGCTGCAACGCCCGCGGCCGACGAGGCCGTGGCGGACGAGAAGCCGAAGCGTTCACGCAGGAAGGCAGAGTAGGTATGGCACACAAGAAGGGTGTCGGGAGCAGCAGGAACGGCCGCGATAGCAACAGCCAGCGTCTCGGCGTGAAGCGCTCTGACGGGCAGGCGGTGCTGCCGGGGACGATCATCCTGCGACAGCGTGGTACCCGGTTTCACGCGGGACGCAACGTCGGGGTGGGACGGGACCACACCCTGCACGCGCTCATCGCGGGCGCGGTGAAGTTCGAGCCGTACGCGAAGAACCGGCGCAAGAAGGTCAGCGTGTACCCGGCCGAGATCACAGGCTAACGTCGAACCGAGCATCGAAAGAAGATCCCAGTGAAGGCGAAGATCCACCCCAACTACGTCGAAGCGCTCGTACACTGTGCCTGCGGGAACAGCTTCGCGACGCGGGCCACGAAGGCCGACCTGCACGTCGACATCTGCAGCGCCTGTCACCCGTTCTTCACGGGCCAGCAGCGCATCGTGGACACGGCGGGGCGCGTCGAACGCTTTACGAAGCGACTGCAGAAGTCGACGGCCGTCCAGGAAGCCCGCTCCACCACGAAGAAGGTCAAGGGAAAGCCGGCAGCCACGGAACCGGCGTAAGGACGCGAACCCACTTCAGGTCGAGACAACGAGCGCCCATTTCTCGGGCGCTCGTTTCGTTCCCCGTTCCGTCTGCGACGGCGCCGTGGTATTTCCTACGGCATGGCTGACCTGGTGATACGAAACGCGCGCATCTGGACGGGAGATCCGCGCGCACCGCAGGCGACGAGCGCGGTCATTCGGGACGGGCGGTTCGCATTCGTGGGCGAGGCGCGAGAGGCGAACGTGGCCGGCGACGCCAGGACGCTCGACCTGGGCGGCCGGTTCGTCATGCCGGGTTTCACGGACTCGCACCTGCACCTGCTGGCGACGGGCCTCGGGATGGGCGCGGTCCAGCTCAAGGACGTCACAAGCGTCGAGGAGGCGGTCAGCCGCGTCGCCGAACGCGCGGCGGCAACGGAGCCGGGCTCCTGGGTGACGGGCGCGGGATGGGACCAGAACCTCTGGCCCGGCGCCCAGTTTCCCAACCGGCTGCAACTGGATGCCGTCGCGCCGGAACATCCTGTCGTGCTCACGCAGGCGTCGGGACACTGCAGCTGGGTCAACTCCGCCGCGCTCCGTGCGGCCGGGATCTCTTCGGACACACCGGCGCCAGAGGGTGGGGCGATCGACATCGATGACGACGGCGAGCCGACGGGCATCCTGCGCGACAACGCGTCGAGGCTTATCACGGCCGTGATGCCGCGGCCGTCGCAGACCGACCGCATCAATGCGCTCGAGGAGGCCGTGCGTCACGCGCACGTCCTGGGCCTGACCTGCGTACACCCGATGGACGTGGGCAGAGGAGAATTCCAGGGGCTGCACGCGCTCAACGATTCCGGCCGGCTCCGCCTGCGGGTGCGTCCGTACCTGTCGCACCAGAAGCTGGACGAGTGGATCGAGCGGGGGATCATGACCGGCGACGGCGACGACATGTTGCGGATCGGCGGCGTGAAGTTCTTCACCGATGGCGCCCTCGGCTCGCTGACGGCGTGGATGTTCGAGCCGTACGAAGGCACGGCCGAATGCGGGTTTCCGCTGCAGCCCATGGAAGACCTGGAGCGGGACGTGCGCAGGTGCCTCAACCACGGACTGGCGCCCGCGGTTCACGCCATCGGCGACCGGGCGAATCACGAGGCGCTGAACATCTTCGAGCGGTCACGCGATCTGGCCCCGAACCTGGCGCGCCGCATCGAACACGCGCAACTCCTGCGCGAGGACGACGTACCACGGTTCGCCGCGCTCGACGTGACAGCATCGGTGCAGCCGATCCACGCCACCCAGGACCTGCACAAGGCGGACCGGTCGTGGGGGCGGCGCAGCAAGACGGCGTACGCGTACTCGTCGCTGCTGGCGGCCGGCACTACGTTGGCGTTCAGCTCGGACGCGCCGGTCGAGACGATGGATCCTCTGGCGGGGCTGCACGCGGCTGTCACGCGAAGGACGGCCACTGGCACGCCCGAGGGCGGGTGGTATCCGGAGCAACGAATCGGCCTCGCCGAGGGGTTACGATCCTACACGCACGGGCCCGCTTTCGCAGTTCGCGAGCACGATCGGTTCGGGCGGATCGCGCCGGGCTACCACGCGGACTTTGTCGTGTTGGAGGCCGATCCCTTCTCCATCGCCGATTCGATGGACCTGTTCAGAATGCGAGTTGACATGACGTTCGTGGCGGGCGAGGCTGTCTACGAGCGAGGCGTCACTGACTGAGACGTTTATTTCGTGGACCGGAATAGTCCGTTTGTCCCGGCTCGCGGCGCGCCCGCATCCGCTAGTCTGAAGCGTGATGGCCAAGGCATGGATCGCCGCTACCTCATTGCCGTTCCTCCTGTTGCTCGCCGCATGTGAGGACGGCGGCGGCGCATCCTCGAAGACGCCAATAAGCACACCCGGGCTGGCGACCGCCGCGGAGACGCCCGCAGCGACGGCGGGGCCACCACCCGAGCGGCCGGCCAGCTTCGACGCGTACGCCGACACGATCGCGACCTATCTCGGCGAGCAGCCCGGCGCCGCGGCCTGTCCGCAGGAGCTCCTCGCCGCGTGGGCGATGCCGCTGATCGCGACGGAGGACGCCTGTCTTTCGGGCAACACGGACGATGACGCGGACGACGAGCTGGTGATGGCCATCTCGGCACGGCTGGACCCGGGCACGGCGACGTCGGATACCGGGTACCGCATCGCGGTGCTCGACCCCTCGGATGGCGGCTATGTCGTGGCGTTTCAGACGGCATCATATGAGGCTGTACCGCTGGGGACGCCAGTCCTGAAGCCGCTGTTGGCAGTGGGCGACCTCAACGGTGACGGCGGGGGCGAGTTCGCCTACCAGACGATGTTCTGTGGGCCGGAAGGCTGCCTGGCGACGGCCTTCGTCTACAAGGGCACGGCGGGCGACTACGACACTGTCTCGCCGCGCGACGGCATCTCGATCGGCGAAGGCACGTTCTCAATCAGCGATTCGGACGGCGACGGGACGATGGAGGTGCTGGCGACCGGCGGTGGGCGCGGCACGGCAGAATCGGGACCGGAACGGCCGCGGACCGAAGTTTGGGCATGGGACGGCGCCTTCTACGCGTTGAGTACGACGCTGCCGGCTGATTCGCCATACCTGTACCATCGCGTCGTCGATGCGGACGCCGCGCTGGAGGGTGGCGACTTCGCGGCGGCGGAGGCCGCGTACATCGCGGCGGTCGAGAATCCCCTGGCCCAGGCGTGGCGGATCGATACGAACGAATTGGCCGAACTGCGGGCGTACGCGCTGTTCCGCGCCGCGCTCGCGCATCTCATGTCGGGCGGTGACGCGGACACGGCCGCCGGGTACCTGGACAGCGCGAAGGCGCTCCGGAACACGCTGCACGCGCAGCTCGCGGCCTCGTTCCAGGCGGGATATTCCGCGAAAGGCGAGGTGGGCGTCGGGTGCGCGGCGGTGCAGGACGACCTGCGCGCGAACGACGCCGAGTATGCCGCGTTCTGGAACTTCGGCACGGACAATCCGCCCTACAATCCCGCCGGCATCTGTCCGTTCTGACCGGGTTACCGCAGGCGGCCCAGAAGGCGCACTGCAATCAACCCCGATCCAAAGAGTCCACCGATTGCGGCCAGGATCGCGATGAGAGCCCGTGGCCGGCCGGCATCGCCCCTTGCGGCGCCGGCGCCGGCGGCTGGCAGCACCGCACTTGACCCCGGTGCTCCGGCGTTCGTGGTCGCTGCCGGCACAACCGTGGCTGTCGCGGCGGGGTTCGCACTAACGGGGGTGCTCGTCGCTGTGGCGCCGGTGGTGGTTTCCGTCGCTTCGGGTTGTGATGTGTTCGTCGCGTCGGGCACCGGCGTGTTGGATGGCTGCGAGGACGACGTCTCCGTCGCGGCGGGCTGGGCGTTCACGATGATCGTGCCCTGCATGGCCGTGCCGTGGACGCTGCAGATGTAGTTGTAGGTTCCCGGCGTGTTGAAGGTGTGCGTGAAGGTGCCAGAGGTTGCGGGATCGCCGCTGGAGAAGCTCTCTCCACCGCTGGTGGCATCGACGGTGTGCGGGTTGGAGCCGGCCCACGTCCACAGCACAGTATCGCCCGCGGCGATCGTCGTGGTGCTGTTTCCCGATGTGCCGTCCACGTACTGATTGTCCTGCACGGACACCGACTGCGTTGCCGCATCGCCGGAGGCGACGACCAACAGGAAAACGACCAACCCGGCCATACCAAAGACGCCCGCTGCCACGACCTTCATGCCGACCCTCCTTGCGATGTCACAGACATTGCCGCCAACAAAGTCTCCGCTGGCCAGAAATACGGCGGTCTCGGTCCGCCGGATGCATCGAACGGCGAGGGATTGGGCCGCAGCGCCGAAACGCCGATACAATCACGACGGATTCCCGAGGGTAGACAGCGGGAGGGGTCGTGCACGTACGAAAAGCGGTGGTACTGGCGGCGGGCTATGGGACGCGGCTTCTGCCAGCCACGAAGGCCCAGCCGAAGGAGTCACTCCCCCTCGTCGACAAGCCCATCATCCAGTACACGGTTGAGGAAGCCGCGGCGGCCGGCATCACGCAGGTGTGCATCGTGACCGCGGCGGGGAAGCGGGCGGTGGAGGACCACTTCGACCGCACGCTGGAGCTGGAGATGGCGCTGCAGGAAAAGGGGGATCACGCCCGGCTGCACGAGATCCGGCGGGTGAGCGAGCTAGCGGACATCGTGTACGTCCGCCAGAAGGAGCAGAAGGG
The DNA here is from genome assembly GCA_035286725.1 of Dehalococcoidia bacterium. Taxonomy (GTDB): domain Bacteria; phylum Chloroflexota; class Dehalococcoidia; order DSTF01; family JACRBR01; genus JACRBR01. Next base: position 10,798 of record DATECV010000203.1, read on the forward strand.
GATCGGCCACGCCGTGCTGCAGGCGCGGGACGTGGTCGGCAACGAGCCGTTCTTGCTCATGTTTCCGGACGACGTGACCCTGGCCGACCCGCCAGTCTCGAAGCAGATGGTGGATGTGTTCGAGAAGTACGGCGGCTCGGTGATCGCCGTGCAGGAAGTACCGGACGCCGAAGTCGAACAGTACGGCATCGTGGGCGGCGAGGACCTGGGTGGCGGTGTCTTCCGGCTGAACAAGCTGGTCGAGAAGCCGAAACTCGAGGACGCGCCGTCGCGGCTGGCGATCGTGGGGCGGTACGTGCTGACGCCGGAGATCTTCGGCATCCTGGAGAAGACACCACCGGGGAAGGGGCGCGAAATCCAGATTACGGACGCGCTGGCGACGCTGATGGAAACGCAGCCGGTGTTCGCGTACCGGTTCCAGGGGATGCGCTTCGACACGGGGCGTCCCCTGGGCCTGCTGATTGCGGCCATCGAGATCGGGCTTCGCAGAGCGGACATCGGGCCGGGCCTGCGGAAGTTCCTACGCACACTGCCGCTCGACGACTAAGCTGTACCCGTGGCAAGGGTGATTGGACGCATCCTGTCGCTCGGCTTTCCGCTGCCGGGCGTGCAGGTGGACAACTACACGATGCTCTCCGCGCCGTCGTTCTTCGATTACGACGCGCTGGTTGTCGATCCGCGGGCCGCGGGCGCCGCTATCGAGAACCTCATCTCCGGTTCGGAGGCTCGGACGTTCGCTGGCGCACCGATACGCGTGGAGCCGGGGGACTCCGGCGACATCGGGCTGGCGGAGATCCTGCGACGGCGACGGGACGAGACGGCTCGCCTGCTGGAGAACGGCGGTGTCGTGGTGGCCTTCGCGCAACCGGCGAGGAAACGCCCGATGCCCGGCGTGGGCGTTGAGTTCGGCGAGTACGCATGGCTGCCGTTGCCGGAGGGGCTACGGCTGGAGCCGCCGCTCCTCGCCGCGGGCGAGGGCTCACAAGCGCACGTCGTGGACTGGCAGCACCCTCTGGCGGCCTTCGTCGCTTCGCAGCTCGCGAACGTGGCGTACCGGGCGCACTTCGACCTGCGGCACGTCCAGGGCGGATCGGTCTTCGCCACCAGCCAGGGTGGGGCGGCGATCGGCGTCGAGCTGCCGTTACCCAGGGGCCGCCTCATCTTCCTTCCGGCCCTGAAGGCGGCGCCGTCCGGCGAGGGACGGTACGCGGCATCGGACGCGCTGCAGGCGGGAATCCGGCGCGCGCTCGGGGTCATGGCGCAGGGGCGGGCGCCGGCCTGGGTGGAGACGATGCCGCTTCCCGGTCTTGCAGAGCGGCAACAGGCGGCGCTGGAGGCTCGCCAGGCAGCGGAAGCGGCCGGGGAGGCCCAGACGGAGGCCGAGGCAGCCTGCGAGGCGCTGGCGCGCTTCCAGCGCCTCTTGTGGCAGGAGGGCGTACTGGGGCTC
>DATECV010000204.1:0-2434 GCA_035286725.1 Dehalococcoidia bacterium
CCCGCCCCCGTGATCCCCGCCGCGTCTGCCCCCAGCAGCCCGAACTCCAGCGCCGCGATCGCGAACAGCCCGATGATGATCCCCGTGTATCGTCGGTTCATGGACTTCCTCCTGGTCCCGCCTGCCAGGCCCGCGCTCAGCCATCGCGCGCCCCATCGATTGCCAGCTACCTCAGGGTGCGTAGAACGTCACGCGACCCCGCGTATACCCGTACTGCTCCAGCCCCGTCTCCAACGGCGACAACAAATGCGTCGTCCCGTCCTCCCAGTCGAACACCGGCCGGTACCGCGTCAGCGATCCCGCTACCTGCGCCGACGGCGCCGCGAAAAACGCCCGCTCCCCAAGCGACCATCCCGCGTCCGGCGCCTCGGGCGCGTACACCGTTTCGACGCCCCGCGCCCACCGATACACCGCCACGAACCCCGGCAGCTCGGTGGCCGACGCATAGAACGGCACGCCGTTGTCCCGCCACTCCTCCCCCGGCGACGCCTCCGCGTACGTCACCTCGTCGCCACGCGCGTACTCGTGGATCGCCGTACCCAGTGTCAGCGCGTGCATCACCGCCTCGTACCGGTCCATCCGCGTCAGCGTCGTGACGATCGTCCGTCCCCCGTCCGCGCTCATCTGCGGATGCTGCAGCGGGCTGTAGCACGTCGGCACCCGCGGCTCCGCGAACGCCAGGCAGTCCAGCCACCGCACCGGCGCCGACCACGGCCCCTCCAGCCGGTCCGCTGTCCGCGCCCCCACCTCCGCGTACCCGATGTTCACCATCGCGACGTACGTACGGAGAGATTCGTTCCACGCGATCGACGCCCCGTTCTCGAACGTCGCCAGCTTCTCCACGTTCTCCCGCGCCTCCGCCTGCTCCCACAGCGCCGCCGCGTCCGTGGCCGAGCGCGACCACTTCGCCCCGTCCCAGTACTCGTACGCCTCCGCCTCCGCCAGCCGCTCCGCCGCCGCGCGCGCCAGGTACTTCGTCCCCGCCTCCGTGTGCAGCACGACCCGCAGCTTCCCGTCGTCGCCGATCTCCACCGGCTGCGCCAGCAGCACCCGGCTCGGGAACCCGCTGCTCTCGTCCCACAGCCGCCGCGCCAGCACCGTCACCCGCATCGTCTCTGTGTCCAGCCGCGCCAGCCCCATCTCGCCGATCGTGTACGCGTACGGCCCCGACCCGTACACGTACGCCGTGTAGAAGTCAAAGCTGTGGTCGTCCACCGGCCACGCCCCCGTCGGCCACACCGTCAGCGACCCGTCCTTCGGCAGAAACGGCAGCGCCACCCCGTCCGGAGCGTAGTACTGCAGTCGCGGGCACCCGTCCGGCCGCAGTTCCTGCGACCACGCGATCGAGTTCTGCTCGATCTGCTTCCCCGACTCCGCCAGGAACAGCGTGTCCCCGAACAGCCACCACGTCCGGTCCCCCACCACCAGCGATATCCCCCCGTCCGCGCCTTGCACCAGCGCCGCCGCCGCGTCCTCGTTCGAGAGCGTGCACAGCTCCCGCGCGTACACCACCGCCGGCGGCAGCGCCACCGGCAACGGCTCGCCCTGCGTCGTCGTCGACGATGAGCCGATCTGACGCGCCACCAGCAGCGCCGCCCCCGAAAGCGCCGCCGCGCCCGCGACCGCCAGCAGCGCCCAACGCGCGTACGTTCCCCCGAACGACGGATCCGCGCGCCGCATCCAGCGACGAGCGCGCTGGAACGCCCACGCCACCCTGGAACTACCCGCCAGCCCGAAAACCAGCGGCAGCGTCAGCAACGTCGTGAGCGCGACGGCACCCCCGCCGATAACCCCGCCCGCCAGCGCGTTCGCGAGGATGCTGTCGTCGAAGCGAGGCGGGTCCGGCATCGCTGGCGAGTACCGCGCCCACCACAGCCGCAGCCCTACCGCGAGCACCGCGATAGCGACCACCGCCGCCGCCGTCCACCGGTCGCGCGCCGATGCAAGGGCACGCCCCCGCCCCCCATCCGCGATCCGCACATCGGTGTCCGTCGCCACGATTGACCTACGTCGTATCTGAGTCTTCGGGTGCCGCGAGCATACCACAGCTCGGCTCCACCGGACTGACACCACGCGCAGATTTCGCTGACAAGTTCACGACAGGACGCCCGCCCGCGGGCATCCCACCCTGCTCAACATGGAGGACGACTTGGCGTGTAGGGGCGGTCTCCCCTGCCGCAGCAGGGCCGCTCGCCGCGCCCCGTTCGGTCGGGGACTCACACCGCGTCGTGGACGGCACGTTCGTCGCGGGTCCACGCCCCGCGACGGGCTACACATCCCGCAGGATGAACACCCGCACCGCTTCCCCGGTCAGGGTCAGCGTGTCCACCACCAGGTCCGCATCCCCAAGATCTGCCGCCGGGTGCGTCGTCGTCACCCCGATCGCCCGCATCCCGCCCGCCTTCGCCGCCCGCAGACCCGCCGGCGCGTCCTC
>DATECV010000205.1:0-60950 GCA_035286725.1 Dehalococcoidia bacterium
TCGCCTTCGAAAGGTGCAAAATTGCCGAGCAAACTCCCGGCGCCCCGGTGCGCGGTCCCGAAGAACCGAAGACTGCCGAGCAATTAACCCCAAATCTATCTGTGAGAATCTGTGAGAATCTGTGGTTCCGTCGTCTCGCCAACTACCCCGCCCGCCCCTTGCGCCCCTGCCGCGCCTCGTTTGGCGCTCGCGAGTATGTCCGCGCCAGCCGCACCGCCTCCTCACGCAGCTCCTCCCGGAGCGCTGGCGGCGATAACACCTCCACCGCATCGCCCCAGCCGCGCACCCACCGCCCCAGCTCCATCAGGCTCGCCACGCTGACCGTCAGCAGCGCACCGCCGTCCTCCAGCTCCTCGATCTCCTGCGACGGATGCCAGCGCGACTCCTTCACCCGCCACGCCACGCCCGGCGCGAACCGCAGCCGTACCTGCATCCCCTCCCCCCAGATGATCCCCCATGCCGACGACAGCAGGCGGTCCACGTCCAGCCCGGCCGGGATCTCGAAGTGCTGCGCCAGCATCTCCGCCGACACGATCCGCTCGATCTTGAACGTCCGCATCTGCTCGTGCGTCCGCGAGTACCCGATCAGGTACGTCGAGAACCCCGCCGCGCTCGGCTCCAGGAAATACGGGTCGACCACGACCTCCTTCGGCCGCGCCTTCCCCGCCGACTTGTACGAAAGCCGCAGCGAGCGCCCCTTCGACCATGCCTCTGTCACCGTCATCAGGTTCCGCGAGAAGTCGGCGTCGAAGGGCTTCTTCGACAGCGCCTCCACCGCCGCTCGCACCTGCGCCCGCACCGCCGGGGGCATCACCCCCGCCAGCTTCTCCAGCGCCGCCGCCCCGTGCGGCTCCAGCTCGTCGCTGTACCGCAGGAACAGCCGCGTCGCGATGAGCAGCGCCCGCGCCTCCTGCAGGTTCAGAGCCAGCGGGCCCAGCCGCTCCTCCTCGGCCAGCGAATACCGCCCGTCCCGGTGCTCCAGGACGACGCCGTCCTCCCACTGCAGCACGTTCAGGTCGCGCTGGATCGAACGCACGGTGACGCCCGTCGCGCGGGCCATCTCCGCCGGCGTGTACCCCGCCTTGCGCCCGCGCAGCAGCTCCTTCAGCCGGTTCAGCCGTACCGATCGTCGCAGCGCATCCATGTGGCCCCAATCCTACTCGTCGTGCATTCCCGGCAGAAAGCCGCGCTTGACGACAGGCCCTGACGCCGCCCCGCCACACCATAAGCACGACAGTAGCGGCGGAGCTCGGCATCGCGGCGCAAGTAGCGGCGGAGCTTGAGCTCCGCTCGGTGTAGTTGAAAGACAAAGCAGCGGCATCACCACCCTGCCAGAAGGAGGAGATGACATGACAAGGCTCGAGTCCGTCCAGGCGTTCCGCTATGAGATCGGCGAAGAGGTCGTCGTCCGGCTCGAACGGCACGCCGCTGGACACCCCGTTGATACGCTGGCGTGGCGCGACCTGCCGAGCTGGACCATCGCCGAGATCACCTCGCGCGACGCCGCCGACGGCACCATCACCTACGGCATCGCCTTCCTGCTCGACGGCGCTCGCCTCACCGCTCGCATCCTCGAGTCCGCCATCGAAGGCATCGCATGACGAAGGCAACAGCGCACGTAGGGGCGCAGCCTGCTGCGCCCAACATGACCCCGTGCTGCACGATAGCGTCGAAGATGGACGCGTGGCGGAACGCCCGCGCCGATGCGACTACGCGTCCGCGCGTCGGTGCATCGTCGCCAGCTCGTCCAGCCGCAGCCCCGTCACGCGCCCGTCCGGCGTCCGGTCGAACGCCACGTACGCCGGGTCCGCGTCCGGAAGCTGGATCGCGAAGAACCCCGGGTCGTCGGGATCGCACGGCGTCAGCCGCACGCCCTCCTTCCACTTCCCCCACCGCGACCGCAGGACCAGCGCATCGCCGTCCCGCTCGACGTTCACGCGCCCGATGCGCGTCTGTGGCCGGAAGTTCGTCAGCGGCCCCGGCATTGGCAGTTCGTACATCCCCGGCGCCGCGGCCAGCAGCCCCGGATCCGTCGAGCCCTCCGCATACGGCGCGTCCTCGATGCCCAACACCGCCCGGACGATCCGCCGGAACACCGGCGCTGGTTCGTCCATCATGATGTTCAGGTGTTGCACGATCCCGATGTTCGCCTCCGGCAGCACGTCCAGGTGCGAGTTCCACCCCCCGAAGTACGCCCCGCCGTGCCCCAGCAGCGTCCGCCAGGCCGCGGGCCGCTCGCCGCTCACGCGCAGCGGCGTACGCGCGATCGACAGCCCCCAGCTCACCATCCGCCCGTCGTCGCCGCGGTGCGACGCCGTCATCGCCTCGAACGTCTCCGCTCGCACGATCCTTGCCCCGCCGCGCAGCAGCGCCGAAGCGTACTTCCCCATGTCCGGTACCGTCGACTGCACGCCGCCGGCCGCCCGCATCCCCTGGTTGAAGTCCGCCGTGAACTTCCCGCGGATGTTGTGCCCGTCCACGGTCGGTTCGTCCTTCACCACCACGCCCGCGCGCTCCAGTTGGAAGCGGTTGTCTTCGTTGGGGGGCCGGTGATAGCACGTCGTGATCCGCTCGTCGTTCTGGTCCAGGATGTCCGTCGACGTCATCCCCAGCGGCCCCCAGATCCGGCGCTGCATCACCTCCTGCAGCGATGCATCCTCGGCTCGTACGATGATCTCGCCCAGCAGCCCGTACCCGTTGTTGCAGTACGCCCACTTCGCCCCGGGCTCCACCTCCACGACGATCCCGTTCGGGTACAGCGTCGAGAAATCGCCGGGCGTGTTCACTGCCGCCCGGTCCGGATTCGCCGCGTCCGCCAGCCGCTCCCGCGTCGGCGCTTCGCCGATGCCGGACGTGTGCGAGAGCAGGTGCCGCACCGTCATCCCCTCCGCCGGTCCGTGAAACGTGACCTCGGGCAACAGCTCGACCACGCGCCCGTCCAGCGAGAGCTTCCCCTCGTCGACCAGCGCCATCGCGCACAGCCCTACCATCGTCTTCGTGATCGATGCGATCCGCTGCCGGCGTTCCGGCTGCATGGGCTCTCCGGACTCGATGTCCGCCAGCCCGAAGCCCTCGCTGAACACCAGCTCGTTGCCCTCCACCACCCCGATGCTGATGCCGGGTACGTGGTATCGGGCCAGGATCTCGGCTGCTGCGTCGCGGACGCGGCTCGCCGCCGCTGCGTCGAACGTGGCCATCGCTTCCTCCGTGCCACGAAGACTACGCCGGGAAAGCGCCCCGGTCTAGCGCTTCCCCGGTCCGTAGACCGCGCGCCCGGAAAACGCCCCTGTGTGCGCCCCGTCGCGGAGCACCGGCGTCCCGTTCACGATGACGTCGCGCACGCCCACCGCGTAGCTGTGCGGCTCCTGGTACGTCGCCGTGTCCGCCACCGTCGCCGGGTCGAACACGACGATGTCCGCGAAGAAGCCCGCTTCCAGGCGTCCGCGCCCGTCGAGTCCGAGGTTCTCCGCGGGAAACCGTGTCAGCCGCCGGATCGCCTCCGCCAACGGCGCCAGCCCCTCGTCCCGAACGTAGTGGCCCAGGAGTCGCGCGAACGTCCCGTACGCTCGCGGGTGCGTCGATGCGTTGAGAAACGCGCCCTCCGCCGCCGTCGAGGGCGAGTCCGATCCGAACGCCATCCACGGCAGCGCCACCTGCTTCCGCACGTTCTCCTCGGAGATCATGAAGTACGCCGTCGTCACCCGCGACCGGTCCTTCGCCACCAGATCCATGATCGCGTCGATCGGGTCGACGCCCATCATCGACGCGATCTCCGTCAGCGTCTTCCCCTGGTACGCGCGGTTCTCTTCTTTGCGGACCGAAAGGACCAGCACGTTGTCGGCGCCTCTGCACCGTCCGTACAGGTTCTCCCAGCCGTCGTCCGAACCCTCGATCGCCGCGCGGATCTCTCGTCGCGCCCCCGCGTCTGCCAGCCGTTCGAACAGCTTCAGCGGGCCCCCGTCGTGAAACCACGGTGGTATGCAGTTGGAGAGCCCCGTCGCCCCCGCTGTATACGTGTACATGTCCGCCGTGATCGCGTCGCCCGCCGCCCGTGCCGCCTCCACCACCTCGATCGCCGCGTCGATCTTGTCCCAGTTCGCCGTCCCCGCCGCCTTCAGGTGGTAGATCTCCGCCGGAACGCCGCCCTCGCGCCCGATCCGCAGCAGCTCGTCGATCGCCTCCAGCAGTTCGTTGCTCTCGTTCCGCATGTGCGAGATGTACTTCCCCGCGTATGGAGCCGCCGTCCGGCAAAGCTCGATCAGCTCCCCCGTCGAGGCGAAGAACGCAGGCGGGTAGATCAGCGACGACCCGATGCCCAGCGCCCCGGCCGACATCTCGTCCCGCACCAGGCCGCGCATCGTATCCATCTCGGCGTCAGTGGGCGGCCGGTCATCCAGCCCCACCGCGTACGTCCGCAGCGTCGTCGCCCCGATGTACGACGCGACGTTCTGCGAGATCCCGCACTTCTCGGCGTGCTGCAGGTACTCCGCCAGCGAATGCCACGTCACATCCACCGGCATGTCGCCTTCGAGCATGCTCTTCTTCATGCGTCCGTGCATGTCCGGCGTCAGCGGCCCCATCGAGTTGCCCTCGCCGAAGACCTGCAGCGTCACGCCCTGCTTCAGCTCTCCCAGCGACCGCGGGTCCTGAAGGATCGTCATGTACGAGTGGCTGAGCATGTTGATGAAGCCGGGCGCCACGGCCAGGCCCGTCGCGTCCACGACAGTCGCCGCGCGGGCGTGCGAAAGTGGCCCGACGGCGGCGATCCGGTCGCCCGAAACACCGATGTCCGATCGGAAGGGCGGGCTACCGCTCCCGTCGTACACGGTCCCGTTGCGGATCAGGAGATCGAACGTTGATTCCGGCTCGTCAGTCATCCGCCGTCTCGGCGCCAACGCACGTCGTACACCCGCACGGGATCCTCGAACCCGCGCAGCTCCGCCATGCCCTTGTCGGAGAAGAGGAAGCCCTTGCCCGCCACAAGCTGCCGCACCACGTCCGTCGTCAGGATTTCACCGGGTTCCGCTCGTGCGCAGACGCGCGCGGCCAGCTGCACCGCGGTCCCGAACAGGTCGTCGCCTTCGGCGACCGGTTCGCCGGCGTTGATCCCGATGCGGATCGAGACCGGCGTCTCGGGAGCCGCCTCGTTCCGCTGCCCGAACGCGCGCTGGATGCTCACGGCGCACTCCACGGCTCCCGAAGCCGTCGGAAAGGATGCCATGATGCCGTCGCCCGTGTGCTTGACCCGCCTCCCGCCGTGGCGTTCCAGCGCGTCCTCGACGATGTCGTTGTGCATCCGCACCAGCTCCTGCGCCCGCACATCGCCCAGCCGCTGCGTGAACGCCGTCGACTCCTGCATGTCCGTGAACATGATCGTCCGGAACGTTACGCCCTGGTCGCTCGATCCGTCCGCGTGCCGGTGCCGCTGCTGTTGCAGTTGCACCAGCGTGTCCTCCGCCCGCACGCCCATGAAATCGGTGAACAGGTCCAGCGTGGCGCGAAGGTCGCCCATGTATGGCGAGAGCGATTCACCCGGCAGGACGGCGAGCCTCGCGTTCGGGATCGTCGCCGCCACCCGCTTCGACACCTCGACATCCAGCAGGGCGAAGTCCCGGCGATGCACAACGAGTGTCGGCGCCTGTACCCGCGGCAGCAGCGATCGCACGTCGTTGTGTTCGGCGCCTTCCCAGCAACTTCGGAACGTCTCGTACGACATGCTCCCCTGCATGTACTGCGCCATCCGGTGCGCCGCCTCGCCGGAGTCCCATCCGAACACCGTGTGTGCCAGCGTCTCCGTAAACAGGTTGTAGTCCAGGTCGCGGAGCCGATCCAGCGCTTCCTGGGTCGGGTTGTCATGGACACCGTCTTCGCCGTACGGCACCGGGCACCACAGGATCAGGTGCGAAACCCTCTCGGGATGCTGGACGGCGTACGTGATGGCGATCTGCGCGTTGTAGTACAGCCCGAACAGCACGAACCGGTCCAGCCCCAGGCGATCCACCACCGCCTCGAGGTCCAGGATGTGTGTGTCGAGGTCGATCCTGTCCACGTCGCGGGTGGAGAGGCCCGCTCCGCGATTGTCATAACGGATGATGCGGAACGTCTCGTTGAGGTGCTCGTAGTAGTGCCGCCACTCCGGTATCTGCCACTCTTCCTGCACGTTGCTCCACGGCAGTGCTGGTGGCGGATTCACGAGCGGAATCCCCTCGCCGATCGTGGCGTAGGCGATACTAACCCCGTCGTCGGTCGTCGCGTACTCGATCCGCGGGTCCATGCAAAGCAGGGTAGCAGGTCTGCCCCGCCGCGTGGACAGGAGGCAGTTCCTGCGTTTTGCGCAGACTCGATGCGTCGCCCAGCGTGCGCGGAAGGTCGCTACCAACGGCCGATCCCGCACGGGGCACGGCAAAGAAATGCGAAAGAAAAGCCCGCCGGGCGGCGGGCTAGTGTTGCGTGCTGGCGACCCCGAAGGGAACGGGGGCCATCGAAGACACAAGCGAGCCAAGATTGACCCGAGGCTGGAGCGGTGGGGCATCACGGTCGTGCCGCTTTGGTCTCGCCGCACCGCCGAGAGCGAAACAACCTAAGATAACTGCATGAGTACGCTGAACAACAACAGGCTGATTCTCATCAGCGGAGCCATCGCAAGCGGCAAGACCACCCTTGCGTCGCGTTTAGCCGCGCGGGCGCGAGCGAGCAGCGTCCCAGCAGCGTCCATCGACATGGACGAGTTGATAAATGTGGCCGCCGGGCGGGACTGGAGCAGAATCACCAACACAGACAGACGCCTAGCAAGCGAGCTAGCAGCAGAAATCGCGCAATGGCTCTTCGCAAGAGACTACAGGTTCATTGCCATTGCTGGCTCCACCGTGTCGTCGCGCGAGTGGCAACAAGTTCTCAATCGTTTCCGTCTGACAGCGCGGAGCACCCGCGTCCTGCTCCGTGTATCGGTCGCTGAAGCTGTGCAAAGAGCGCGACAGGACCAAACGCGCGTCGCAACGCGAAGACCCGCTGTCCTCGCGCAACTTCATGCCGCCATCGATTGGTCTGATGTACCGGAGCCGGACATCGAACTGGACACTGACGGTTTGGGTCAGGATGAGGTGGCAGACACGGTCTGGCGCAAACTCTGAGGCCTTAGGGGAATGCGTATGGCCCCCCGGGTGCTGGGGGAAGTGGCGATCATTGCTGGACATAACACCTCAGCTACTTGGGGTGGCTGCACCCGGGGAGTCTCTCCGTGACATATCAAGTCGGGCCTTAGAGGGCCGAACATCCTGAAGAACTAGCTTGCTGGCGAGACCGCACCGGAAACGCGCCGCTGCGGCGCATGACGAGCGAAGGTGGGTGCAGGTTGCTGAATCGTATTCTTGGCGCCGCTGCTGTGATTGGCCTCGTTGGAGCGTTCTTTGGCTCGGGTGGCCTCGCGCTCTTTACCGACACGCAGAGCGTGGGCTCGAATACATTCACGACGGGTACGGTCGACATATCGTCCTCTCCGACCACCGCACTTGTCACGTTTAGCGCGATGGCGCCGGGGGACCAGGTAACCGCGCCGATCACCGTGAACAACGCTGGAACGATGCAGTTCCGGTATGCCGTCACGAGCACGACGACGGAGAACGTGCTCGCAGCAGAGCTCGACATGACGATTAAGTCTGGCGTGACGACCTGCACCACAGGCGGCTTCTCCGCCGATGGAACCGTCGTGTACGCGACGGGTGACCTGGGCAGCACGGCCGGCGTCAATGTCATCGGTAACCCTGCACAGGGAACCCACGCCGGCGACCGCGTCCTCGCCGCTTCGGCGAGCGAGATCCTGTGCTTCAATGTGAGCTTGCCGCTGGGAGCGACGAACGCATCGCAAGGGCTGACGTCGACAGCCACGCTCGCCTTCGCGGCGGAACAGACCGCGAACAACTAGCCGGAGGAGCCGAGTGAGTCGCAGGGATGGCGATCTCCAAATGAACGCGGCCCGTTCATCAATTGTGGCGGCGTATCCGCCGCGGCTTTCGATGCCGCAGATCCCTCGATGGTTGCGGCTTGGTACTGTGGCCATCTTCTACGCGTTTGCGTTTCTTGTGGTAGGAGTCCTGCTGGCCGCCACCCTGCCTGCGTTCGCGGGTTTCCACACCGTTACGGTGTACGGCGGCAGCATGGGCGACGCGCTGCCGGCTGGCAGCGTCGCCGTCACGAGAACCGTAGACAATTCGCAACTCGTGGTGGGAGATGTCATCGCGCTTGGCAGGCACCAAGGCGGGCTGCCGACTCTGCATCGGATCGTCGCGATCGAGGAGGTGGACGGCGGACGGCTCGTCTCCACGCGGGGTGACGCGAACCAGACGAATGATGCCCTGCCGATCAGGGTGTCAGGTGAGGGCGATCGTCTCGTGTACCACATCCCGTGGATCGGTTACTTCCTCCACTTCGTCGGCAGCCAATTGGGTTTGGCGCTCTTCATTGGCATTCCAGCCACCGTATGGACCGCGCGCGGGTTCATCACCCTGCAACGAGCGATCAGGTGGATCGTGAAACACAGGGCTCCCGGCGAGCGGATTGCGAGTGATTTCTTGAGGCGCGGCGAACGCGGGGGAATCCCGATCTTGCACCGGAACGTCGCGATCGAGGAAGCGGGCGGCGAAACGGTCGTCACCACCCATGGCGACGCGAACGAGAAAAGGGAGCGCCCGCCGATCAGGGCATCCGGCCGGGGAGATCGGCTCGGCCACCACATCTCCTGGCTCGAGCAAGCTCTTGCGTTTTCCCGCAGCGCGCGCGGCCTGGCGCTGCTTGTGGGTGTTCCGATTAGCGTGTGGGCAATCCACGAAGCGATCGCGGTGAGCATAGCGTTCAAGAGGCGCCGGAGCCGGCAGCCGGCGTTATCGCGGGCCGGCTGATGAGATCGGCATTGTTCATCCTCGCGTTCACGTTCGCTATCGCTGGCGCCTTGAGCATGGGCGTGTTGGCTCTGTTCAGCGAATCCATGGGCGTCGGCGCCAACGTATTTAGCACCGACACGCTCAACCCACCGACCGACCTCTTGTCGACGGGCGTCACGTCTACGACGTTGAATTGGACTGCCACGTCGGACACGTACGCTTCGGGTCATCGTGTGTTTCGCGGCACAGTAAGTGGCGGACCGTATACGCAGGTCGGCCAGGTGACGCCGCGCACGACGACCACGTTCAATGAATCTCCGCCTCCGGGGACGTATTATTACGTGCTGCGTAGCTACGTAGAGAACTGGGAGAGCGTCGACAGCGCGCAGGTAACCGCGGTCGTCTCCCCATAAGCGTGGTACCCGCTTCTACCGAGATCGTCACGACCCCGCCAGCGCCCTTGGCGGACCGCTTCCTGAATGCGCTCGAGCTGGCCAACGTGCGTTTGCCGTCCGACGAGCGTCTGGCACAGGAAACTGGGCTCGAGAGGCTCGGTCACGGTGCTCGCATCCTTTGGACCGTGTGGCCGTTTATCGCGCGTTCCGCCGGCCCGGAGCGAGTCGCGGTTATGCTCGCGGGGGCCCCACGGCCTTGGGCCTGACCTTATAACCTTCGGACCAGTGCGGCCGCCAGGCTGCACCTGCACAGAAAAGGCGAAGCCCGCCGTATGGCGGGCTGGATGCTGAAAGCTGGCGACCCCGAAGGGATTCGAACCCTCGATCTCCACCGTGACAGGGTGGCATGTTAGACCGCTACACCACGGTGCCGCGGTGTCCGCCCGAAACACGCCGAATGCCTGTCCCGGGCGCCTCCAGTCTAGTTACGGCCTTCGAGGGTGTCAATCGTGCCCGTCGCCTACTCCGCAATCCACTGCTCGTAGTTGTACTGCGCCAGGCTTCCCGGCAACCCTGGCCGGCGATTGCGCACCCGGCTCCACGCGGCCGAGTACCCCACGCTCGTGAACAGCTCCATCATCGGCCGCTGGAAGATCATCAGCTTCTGCGCCTCCTGCACCGTCTTCCGCCGTTGCTCCCGCTCCAGCTCCCCCCACGAACGCTCGATGAGCGAGTCCGTCGTGCCGTCCGCGAACGCGAACGGGCTCCCGCTCCCGTCCGGCCCCCGCGAGTGAAAGAACCGCAGAGGGATGTCCGCCGTCTCATACGGCGGCTGGCTCACCAGCGTGAGTTGGAACGCCCCCCGCCTGAAGTTGGTGAACCACACCAGCAGGTCCTGTGGCTGCACCTCGACCGCGATGCCAATCTCCAGCAACTGCTCCTTCACCACGCCTGCCACGTCCAGCATCGGCGCCAGGTTCGCCACCTGCAGCGTGAACGCAGCTCGCTCCGCACCTGCCGCCATCAGGAGCTGGCGTGCTGCCGAGCGCCGCTCGTCCATCGTCGCCGAGCCGCCGAATGCCTCGCGCACGTCGTTCTCGAACAGGGCCCAGTACCCCTCCGCCAGGTGTGGGTTGACGGGGCCCAGGATGCGCCCGTCGCCACCCGCGATGTCCCGGATCATCGCGTCCCGGTCCAGCGCGAGGTCGATTGCCCCGCGCACCCGAGGATCGTGCAGAGGCGGTACGTCCATGCGCGTCCCCAACGCCAGCCAGGAGAGGCTCGGTTCGGCCGTAACCTCGATCTCCTCCCGCTCCGCCGCCAACGTACGCGCGTCCTGCTGCGCGCCAGCCGGAATGCTGTCAATAGCACCGTCCAGCATCGCGGCGTTCAGCGACGTGCCCTCGGTGAAGACCTCCCACTCCATCGCGTCCAGGTACGGCACGGGTCCGCGGTAGTACCCATCGTTGCGCACGATCCGCGCGCGCCCGGGCGGCTGGGCCTGCTCCAGCTGGAACGGCCCGCTGCCTGCCGCTGCCGTGTACAGGCTTACTTCCTGCTCGATCAGCTCCTTCGCCAGGATCGCCCCCGCCGAAATGTCGCCCAGATATGCCAGTGAATACGCGTACGGCCGCTTCGTCGTCACCCGAACCGTGAGCTCGTCCATCGCCTCAACCCGGTCCAGGACGGTCGTGTGGAACGTCTTCGTGGTGGCGATGGGGTTGCGGCGGAAGCGCTCGATCGAAGCGACCACGTCCTCTGCCGAAAGCGTACGGCCGTGCACGGGTTCGACGTCGTGGAACTCGATGCCTGGACGCAGCTTGAATACGAACGTCGTCGCGTCCGGCTGCTCCACCTGCGCGGCCTGGTCGTAGATGATGCTGTCGTCCCGCGGGTCGACGTGCAGCAGGTACCCGTACAGGCGCGCCGTGATCGCCAGCCCCGTCCCTGTCTCCGTCTGCGGGTCCAGCCCGGAGAAGGCCGCAGTCGTGCCCGTCCGAAGCGTCCCCCCGCGCCGGGGGCCGGCGTCCGCCGGTGGCGTGCCGTCGCCGCCGCCGCATGCGGCCCACGTCGCCGCGCCGGCCGTCAGCGAGAGGCCGCTCGCCAGCGCCCGCCGCCGCGAGATGCGCGCGGGCATGCGTTTCGACCAGTAGCCGCGATCCGTCATCAGAGCCTGTCGGGAGAGCCGTCGCGCCGTCCCTGCGCCACGGGAGCAAGAGGTCTGCGCCATTGTAGCGCCGCCCCGGATTGGCGCTTCGCCGTCAAAGTCGGCCGGTGTTTCCCGTCCTCCTTGACGTTTGACGCTGTCGGACCGCATGCTATCGTGCGTTGACGAAAGTGCCAGACGAAAGGCCCAAACGTTGCCATTTCAGAAGCCCGACGGCGTCGATCAGCACATTCTCAGCATCCTCGAGCAAAACGGCCGCGCCACGAACCGTGAGGTCGCCGAGTCCGTGGGCGTCTCCGAAGGCACCGTCCGAAACCGCATCGAACGTCTGATCAAGGACGACGTCCTCCGAATCGTGGGCGTGACCAACCCCGCCCGCCTCGGCCTCAATACCGCCGCCGTCATCAGCATCTCCGGCGAGCTCTCCCGCATTACGGACATCGCCGAGAGCATCGCCGAGGCCCCGGGCGTCGTCTACGTCGGCTACACCACGGGCAACGCCGATATCATCGCGCTCGCCTTCTTCCCCAGCAACGACGAGCTCACCGATTTCATGACGAAGACCCTTGCGGCCATTCCAGGCATCCTCAAGGCCGAGACGAACATCATCCTCCGCCCGGTCCGCAGCCTCTTCCCCGCATCTCCGGTCAGCGTCCTCAGCCGCGGCATCCACGCCGTTGGTGCAAAGGCGTAGCCCGCCCTCCCGGTTGCGCCCACTTGCCGCACGCGTCCCCCTGTCCGATCATCTCCTCGGATACCTGACGGACGATGGGAGCAAGAATGATCGACAGGATTGGCACGGAGCCGGCGAAGAAGGTCACCACCTACGACGACAAGAAACGGGAGAACGGCTGGCTCCTCGAGCTGTTCAAGGACGGCGAGAAGACCGTCGCCTATCTCACCGTCGCCTCGCCCGGCGCCTTCAAGGGCTACCATCTCCATCGCGTCCGCGTCGCTCGCTATGTGTGCGTCCGCGGCCGCATGAGGATCATCCTCTACAGCGGCGGCCCGAAATGGCAGCGCGAGGAACACATCCTCGACGCCGCTACGCCGACCCGCCTCTTCATCCCCATCAACGTCGCAACCGGCCTCGAGAACATCGGCGACGAGGAGGGCTGGCTCATCAACTACCCCGATCCCCCCTACGACCCGAGCCTGAAGGACGAGCAGGTCGAGTACACCCAGGAAGAGCTTGAAGCCGGAGTCGTGAAGTGACCTCCCACGTTGGACCGGGCTCCCCCTCGGCCGCAGGCTCGCCGAAGATGCAGGCGCTGGCCGCGCGTCTGCGGGAAATCAGCGGTGCCTACACGGCGAAATGCACGTGGGCCCTGACCGATCTCGTGACCGGCGAGCACATCGGTGAAGACGAGCACGACGTCATGCCCACCGCCTCGCTCATCAAGGCCCCGATCCTCACGGCGCTCTACCAGGCCGTTCATGATGGCAGGCTCAAGCTCGACGAACGCGTGACCTACGGCGAGCGGCACCGGGTCCTCGGCTCCGGCGTCCTCGCCCGTCTCTCCTACGGTGTCGAAATGTCGGTTCGCGACGCCGCTACGCTCATGATGATCATCTCCGACAACTCCGCAACCAACATGTGCATCGACCTCGCGGGCCTCGAGAACGTCAACGACCTCATGACCAGCCTCGGCTTGCGCAACACGCACCTCTTCCTGCGCCTGGGCGACCGTTCGGCCGGCCTCGACGCTCGCAAGATGTCCGTCTCATCCGCTGCGGACATGTGCGCGCTTTTCGCGCTGATCGGGCGACACGAGGCCGTCTCCCCCGACGCCTCCGAGGACATGCTCCGCATCATGAGGCGCAGCGACTACCGCCACGAGCTCTCGAGCGAGCTCGCCTGGAACGAGATGAACATGCTCGGCGACGACCCCAAGCAAGCGTGGGTCGCCGAGAAAGGGGGCTCCTTCCTCAACGGCGTCCGCACCGGCGCCGCCGTCATGAAGGGCCCCTCGGGCTCGTTCGCGATGGCTGCCTTCTGCGAAGGCGGCACCGGCCCCGGCACCGGCCGCAACGCCGAAGGCAACGTCACCTTCGGCGCCCTCGGTAAAGCCGCCTTTGACGCTCTGGCCTCCTGACAGAGACGCCACACCACAACCGTAGCGGTAGATCTTCAGACCTGCGCGGCCGAGTCTCCCTGGGCGACGCTCGCGTTCTGGCTTTCCACCCCCACCGCGGCGTCGATCCCCGCCTCGATCCGGTCGATCGCCACCGCCACCTGCGGCGACTCCCCGCCGTCCGCCTCAGCGATCGCGTCCAGAAACGCCAGGTCGTCTTGCACCTGCACCCGCGCGGTCCGCATCCCGTCCGATCCGATCTCGAACGACCCTGCCAGGGTGTCAACCAGTGACCGCAGCGACTGCCGGTGCAGCTTGTAGTCCACGATCGCCTGCCGGATGTGCACCACGAGCGCCTCGTCGCTGGTTGCCCCATCATGCGCGCCGGCGGGCGCGGCTCCCACGACGCGAGCTGGCGCTCCCACAACCGTCACATTCGCCGGCACGTCATGTACCACGACCGCATTCGCCCCAATTCGCGCGTGATCGCCTATACGCACCGGTCCCAGGATCTTCGCCCCCGTCCCGATGTGTACCTCATCGCCGATCGCCGGCCCGTCCGCGCTGAAGCCGTACCTCCGGCTATTCGAAAGACCGATCGTGACCCAGGGGTTGATCTGGCAATGCTTCCCGATCCGAGTCCGCCCGTCGATGACCACGTTGCCGTGCGTGATCATCAGCCCCGGCCCGATCTCCACCGCGTTCCCGATCGACACGCCGAACAGCGCCCGCGACAGCACGTCGCACGCCACCGGCAGCGCCGGAACGTGCGCCCGCCGCAGCTTCTGCTTCAGCCGGAACAGCAGGATTGCCAGCCACGATTCGGCGAACGCGATGAAGAACCAGCGCTTCACCCGCGCGGTGCGATTCGCCAACCCGGACGAGTCTGGGATCGCCGCAAAGGAGAACGGGATGTGCGCGTCGAAGTCCTGCGTCAGGTCGCCCGGCATGGCGTCCTCACTCGTGCGCTCGCGGCCGCCGCCACACCGAGATGATCATGTCCGCCTGTCCCGGCCGCTTGCGCGCGTATCGGTCCAGCGCGCGGAGCACGCGGTCCGCCGCGCCCGCGGGCACCCGTCCCAGCACGCTCTTCCACCCGAACAGCAGCCACAGCAGCGAAATACCCGTACAGCGCTCCAGATCCAGCCAGTCTCCGCCCAGCGACTTCACGTACGGCAGATCGCCCTTCACATTGTGGTCCTCGGGCGTTTCCCAGTATCGCCGCCAGGGCGGCCGTGGCCGACCCAGCTTCCACTTGGCCCGGTCGATCGTCCGCCCGAGCTTGCACGACACGCTCTCGAAGTTCGCCAGCGCGATCACCACTCGCCCCCCCGGTTTGATCACGCGCGCGGCCTCCCGCATGAACGCATGCCCGTCGACGAAGTGATCCAGCGAGCCCTGGCAGATCACCCGGTCGAACGAATCGCTCGCGAACGGCAGGTCCTCCGCGATGCTCCGTACCATCATGGCCGTGCTCTCGGGCTGCACCCAGCGCCCCAGCCCAATCATCTCCATCGACGCCTCCGCACCAACCGAGAGGCACCCCCGCTCCGCGATGCGCATCGATACCTTGCCGGTGCCACAGGCGACGTCCAGCACCCGCCCGCCGGGCACGGCTGTCGCCAGCTCGACCATCGTGTCCTCGATCGCACGGTAGATGTACTGCGAGTCTCGCCCGTCGCTCGCGATGAAGTCTTCGATCGAGTACGACAGGTCGAACTCGGGCGCGGTTGCTGGGGTGGGCGGGGGCGGCCTGTCGGTCTCGATACTCATGGCCTCATCGTAGCCCATCGATCCTGTAGCGCGGGCATTCAGCCCGCGCGGATTACCACTTGTTTCTGGAAGTGCCGATGGTCCACGCGGTGAAGGTGCCTTCAACCCGCGCGCTCCGTCTCGTTCGGAATCGACGCCCCGCGTTCCGAAGTCCCGTTCGTGCTGGTCGCCGCGGCAATGTGCTCCGGCCGGCGCCGATCCGGCTGCTTCACCACGCCCAGCACCACCTCGAACTCCTCGAACCCTCCGAACAGCGGCGCGAACCAGCGCTCGAATCGGTACTGTGAACCCCGGCTCCCGTTCGCCAGCTTCTCGACGAGCTGCGCGAACGGCCCGCGCGCAAGCGCCAGCCCCCCGTCACCCTCTCCCCGTCCGCTGGCAACCCGCAGGCGCGCCCGCTCCACCGTAAAGGTCGCGGCCGAGTGAGCGTCCCACGGTTTGCTGCGCGGGTCGTAGTAGTTGAACGTGTTAAGCGTGAGCAGGGGCTTCGGCCGCGGGTCTCGTGACGCCGCGATGACCGACGAAGCGTGCGGCAGCCGCAGGTGGATCAGCGCCCCGGCCTTGCTCACACGCCACAGCTCGTCCAGCGTCTCCGCGATGTCACTTCGGCGCGCGATCGCGTCGTCCACGAACAACTCGTCCACGCTCCCGTCCTTGAACGGCAGCCGCGGGCTGCATTCCGAGATCATCAGCACGCCCGGCAGCGCCGCAGGGCCGATCCGGATCGCCCGCGCGGCGCGCTTCGCCCGCCCTGTGAAGTCCAGCCGTACCATCATGGCGCCACCGCCTGCGCCACCTTGAGCTGCTGCTGCTCCTCTACCCGCAGCGCCAGAAGCGCCTCCACACGCGCCAGGTACCCGTGTACCACCTGTTGTGGCGTCCCTTCGTCCGTGATGCGGCCCTGCTCCAGAAGCACCGCCCGGTCGCAGAACTTCGGCACGCTCAACATGTCGTGCGTCACCAATACGAGCGTCACACCCCGCGAGCGCAGGCCGTGGATGTGGTTCATGCACTTCTCCTGGAACTGCGCGTCCCCCACCGCCAGTACTTCGTCGATCAGCAGGATCTCCGGCTGCACGTGTACCGCCACTGAGAACCCCAGCCGGAAAAACATGCCCGACGAATACATCCGCATCGGCTGGTCGATGAACTGCCCCAGCTCCGAGAACTCCACGATGTCCGGTAGTACCTCGCGCGCCTCTGCCAACGTGAGCCCCAGCAGCACCGCGTTCAGCAGGGCGTTCTCCCGCCCCGTGATCTGTGGATGAAACCCCGATCCCAACTCCAGCAGCCCCACCACGCGCCCGTTGGCGGTCAGCTTGCCGGACGTAGGCGGCGTGATCCCTGCCATGATGCGCAGCGTCGTGCTCTTCCCGCTCCCATTCGGCCCCACGATGCCCAGGCTCTCCCCCCGGCGTACGCGCAGGCTCACGTTGTCCAGCGCCACGAACGGCCGTCGCGCGTTCGAAAGGAAGCGGGGCAGGTGCAGCAGCATCGACTTCAAGTCCGACGCTTCCTTCTGCAGTGATAGCGAGTAGTGCTTCGAAACGCCGTCCAGCGCCAGCGCCACGTCGCCCCCGATGTCAGAGCGCATCGGCGAAGCCTCCCTGCATCTGCCGGAACGAGAGAGACCCCAGCACGGCGAACCCGCCCGCGAACGCCAGCGCCGGCAGCATCGACAAGCCCGGCACCTGGTTCTGCAGGAACAGGTCTCGCCACCCTTCGACCAGCGACGCCATCGGGTTTAGGGCCAGGATCCAGTCGTGGTACTTGTCCGGCACGATCGACAGCGGGTAGATCACCGGCGTCAGGTAGAACCAGATTAACCCCACGAATACATCCGTCAGGTGCTCCAGGTCGCGGAAGTACACGTCCAGCGACGCGATGAACAGCACGATGCCCATGATCAGCACCGCCTCCACCGCGATCAGGTACGGGATCCCCACGAGCCACGTCCAGTTCGGCGTGTATCCGCTGATCGCCAGCAGGATGATCAGCACCGGGATCGAAAGCGCGAACTGCACGCCGTTGTTCAGCACCGTCGAGAACGGCAGCACGAACCGCGGAAAGTAGACCTTCTTGATGAGCGCCCCGTTCGAGGTGAACGATCCCACGCACAGCGTCAACGACGTCTGGAACCACGTCCACGGGAACAGCGCCGCCAGCAGCACCAGCCCGTAGTCCTCGACGTCGATCCGGATGAACTTGCTCAGCACGACGTACAGCACCGCGCCCTGCAGCAGCGGCCGGATCAGGGACCACAGGTAACCGAAGATCGTGTCCTGGTACCGCAGCTTCAGTTCACGGAACGTCAGGAGATAGAGCAGATCGTACGCCCTGCGGGCCTGCCGGTTCATGACCACCGTGCTCGACCTCGGACTGTCCGGCCGCCAGGCATCCCTCGAAGCGGCGCGCTTGCCCAGTCTGCAGGCAAGCGTAGCATATCCGTTCGATACGAACCGTCGGCGTGCGCGGTCCTAGTCGAGCGCGGACCTGATCCGCTGAGCGATGGACACGCGTTCTTCAAAGGGAGTCTCGGGCTGCTGAGCGGCAAGGATCCCCGGCGGCTGACCGTGGTAGCGCGGCGCGAGGTGCATGTGATAGTGCTCGACGCTCTGGCCCGCAGCGGTGCCGTTGTTCTGGAATACGCCTAGCCCAGGTGGCTCGAACGCTCGCTCTACGGCGACTGCCAGGCGGCGCATGTGGCGCGCTATAGCAGCAGCCTCGTCGGCGGTGAGGTCGAGCAGGGTTGCAGCGTGGCGCTTCGGGATGACAACGAGATGCGGCGTGGCGATCTGCCGCGGAAGGAGGAAGGCGAACGTGTCCGCGAGATCCTCGATGACCGCACACTTGGTACCGGACGACGTCTCACCCTTCTCAATGTTCTCACAGAAGGGGCAGGACTCGTGCTGCGGTATCTCAAGCGCCATGGGGCTCGGCCTTAGCAGGTGGCGGTCTCGACGACCTGCTCGCAGGTCGAGACTTCCTTCACCTCCACCGTCCCCACCATCCCGAACGGCTTCACGTACTCGTCGACCTTCGACTGCTCCGCGGCCTCCAGCACCAGCATCATCCGGTGCTCGCCCGGGTGTACCACGTCGGAGTGGATCTTGATCCCGAACTGGTCGGCTGTCGGCTGGGTTACGTGCTTTCCCAGCATCAGCATCATCTCTCGGTTCTTCGTGGGGCACGTCTCCGCAGTGTGCCTGTGCTCAACGAAATACAGCGGCATGGCGTCTCTCCTTGGTTGTCGTCTACTCATCAGTGTGTCGCATTGGGCATCCTCGACCAAGCGCTACCGCTTACGGCGAAGCGTCCGCCGTGCCGTTTCCACTGCCGCGATCCCGTCCATCGAGCCTTCCATCACGTCTCGCTGGCGCGCCTCCGTCACGTGCAGGTAGATCTGCGTCGTGTTCGGGTTACTGTGGCCCAGCAATTCCTGCACCACGCGCAGTTCCGCCCCGTTGTCCAGCAGGTGCGTGGCGAAGCTGTGCCGCAGCAAGTGCGGGTGAACCCGGTCGTCGAGCCCGGCCTTCAGCGCGTACTTCCGCACCAGGATCTGGATCGCCCGCTGGCTCAACCGCGCCCCGAACCGGTTCACGAAGATCGCTCCCGCGCCGGCGGCTCCCGGCGGGACAGCGGATGCACTCCTCCCATCTTCCACCTTCGGTCGTGCATTCTCGCCATCACCCGACCGCCGGCTCAGGAGGGCAGTCCGCCCTTCGCGGAGATACGCCTCCAGCGCCGCGCGGGCCGGCGCCCCCATGACGACGATCCGCTCCTTGTTCCCTTTGCCCCGCACGCGGATGGCCCGATGGTCCAGGTCCGCGTCGCCCACGTCCAGCCCGTGCGCCTCCGAAACCC
Organism: Dehalococcoidia bacterium; assembly: GCA_035286725.1. GTDB lineage: Bacteria > Chloroflexota > Dehalococcoidia > DSTF01 > JACRBR01 > JACRBR01. The sequence continues at coordinate 19,151 of DATECV010000205.1, forward strand.
GCAATCCGCTCGCGTACATCACCTCCAGCAGCGCCCGGTCGCGCAGGTCCTCCGGCCGCGTGCCCGTCGCCGCCGAGATCAGCGCCGTCACGTCCTCCAGCGTCAGCACGTGCGGCAGGCGTCGCCCCTGCTTTGGACCGCTCACCAGCGCCAGCGGGTCATCCCGCATCTCGCCCACCAGACGCAGCCATCGGTAGAAGCCCTTCACCGTGCTCACGCGCCGCGTGATCGAGCCCCGTGCAACGCCGCCCTCCTGCATCGCCGCGATGTACGATCGGAACCGCGAGCGCACGATCCCGGTCAGGCTCGCGCCGTGTTCGTCCAGCCACGCGAAATAGTGCCGCAAGTCCGACCGGTAGTTGCGAAGCGTGAACGACGAGAGGTTCCGCCCGCCGTGAAGATCCGCCAGGTAGCGCCCCAACAGCCGCTCCAACTCAGGGTTGTTGTGTTCTTGCTCAGCAGTTGCGTGAGGGGAGAGGCCTGCCATAGTGCGATCATGGCACGCTGTGCGACCGGATTTCCATAAGGGATTCCCTGATGCCGCGGGAATCCAACTGGTCCCGGGCCGCGTCAGGCGGAAGATAGTTCATTCGTACCTCACGGCCACCTTCACCTCTCGATAGCATTGAAGCGTTGGAGTGCGCGCCAACGGCGCGGTGGGAGCATCGTCCCGCATAGGCGCGTAAGCAGTTTATACTTCAAGAACCCGGTACGAGGGGCCGGGACTCATCTCGGCGACCGAATCCACCCTGAAGCGCAGCGTGTGGCCCCGCAGGCCCGGGAGAAGCATGAACATGGTGTTGGACAAATTGCGGCTGTTTGGCACGGACCGGCCAGATCGCGCCCCGGACGCCCTCCGCGGCCCCGATGGCGAACCCCTGACCTTCCGCCACCTCCTCGACGACGTCCGCCGTCAGTGGGGCGACAAGGTCGCCTTCCAGCAGAAGGTCCGCCGCGAGTGGCAGCGCTTCTCCTACGTCCACGTGTACAACCAGAGCTACGAGCTGGGCGCCGGCCTCGCCACCCTTGGTCTGGCAAAGGGCGATCGCGTCGCCATCATCGCCGAGAACAGCATCGAGTGGGTCTGCGCGTACTACTCCATCGCCGTGAATGGCGCGGTTGGCGTGCCGATCTACTACGACCTGCAACCATCCGAAGTCGACGACGCCCTCCAGCGCAGCGGCGCCCGGATCGCGTACGTCTCCGCCCGTTCGCTGAAGAAGTTCGAGGCCGCTCTCCAGCGCCTCGACACGCTCGTTGTCATCGGCGATCCCGTGCGCCCGGCGGACGATGTCCCCGCAGCTCTGCGCAAGTCAGGCCCTCAGTTCGTCCCGTTCGAGGAGCTGCCCGGCCGCGCCACCCGGCAGAGCAGGGACGCCGTAGCCCACGCCTCCGTGCAGCCCGACGACCTCGCGTCCATCGTCTTCACGTCCGGCACCTCCGGCGGCATGAAGGGCGTCATGCTCACCCACCGCAACTTCATGGCCAATCTCCAGCAGGTCCGGAAGTCGATCCCCTTCAACGAGCGGGATCGCCTCGCCATCGTCCTCCCGATGCACCACGCCTTCCCCTTCACCGTCACGATGGTCGTCGCGCCGTATGTGGGTGGCGAGGTCACATTCGAGAATGACCTCCGCCGCATCCGCGACCGCATGGCCGAGATCAAGCCCACGCTCTTCCTGGGCGTCCCCCAGCTCTTCGAGGTGATGTGGCGCAACATCCTCCACAGTATCGAGGTGCAGGGACGCATGGACACGTTCCAGAAGGGCATGCGCATCGTCGAGGCCACCAAGAAGCGGACCGGCGTCAACATCGGCCGCATCGTCTTCCGCGAGCTTCACAATCGCCTCGGCGGCAGCCTCCGGTTCGCCGTTAGCGGTGGTGCCGCGCTGAACCCGCAGGTAGGCCTCAACTTCGCGAAGATCGGCCTCCCGATCATCCAGGGATGGGGCCTCACGGAGGCCGCGCCGGTCCTGGCCGCACAACGGTGGTACCCACGCAAGTTCTACATGTCCAACTACTACGAGGAGCGTTTCGGCACGGTCGGCCAGGCGCTCGAAGGCGTCGAAGTCGGCCTCATCGACGTGCCTGAAAAGGAGCTCTACGTCCACCTTCACGGCGAGGGCGAGCTCGTCGCGCGTGGCGAGAACATCACGCCCGGCTACTGGCAGGCCGAGGACGTCACGCGGACGGCGAAAGTCGGCGAGTGGCTCCGCACCGGCGACGTCGGGCGCATCGACGACGAGGGTAACATCTGGATCACGGGCCGCAGCAAGTTCGTTATCGTCCTCGACTCCGGCGAGAAGATCCATCCCGACGAGGTCGAAGAGAAGCTCGAGCTCAGCCCTGTCATCGAGGACGTCGTCGTCATCGGCCGTAAGGTCCGCGGCAAAGCTCAGCCCTGGGCCGTCGTCTACCCGAGTTACGACGCGGTCAAAGAACGCCTTGGCGACGCTCTGTTCACGGAAGCGGCCGTCCGCAGACTTGTGAAGTCGGAGATTGATGCTTGCGAGAGCGAGATTGCGCCCTACAAGCGCACCGTCGACGTCATGCTCACCGACCAGCCGCTCCCCAAGACGCCTGGCCTGCGAAAGGTGGTCCGCGGCAGCATCCGCGACGAGTACACCTTCGACCTGGCGGGCTGGAGCGCCGGTTGGCCCGCCCACCTCGCCGCTATCGCCACGCCCAGCTCTGACGCAGACGAAGAAGCTGACCTCAGCGCTGCCGTCGCCGGGTAGAGCGAGCCATTCGTAGCGCGGGCCTTCAGCCCCGCGCTACGGCCCGCAAGCGACAGCGCCGCCAGGGGGCCCAGCCTGCTGCGCCCCAAGCAACCGTGCAGGGTCGACGGAAGCCAGAGAGGGGCTCCCAATCGGGAGCCCCTCCTTCTGGTTTTGCGTGAATCGACCCACTACGTCGCGATGAACAGTGGAGCCAGCACCAGCGTGATCGTCGCCAAGAGCTTGATCAGCACGTGCAGTGAGGGCCCCGCCGTGTCCTTGAACGGGTCGCCGATCGTGTCACCTACGACCGCCGCCTTGTGTGCTTCGCTCCCCTTGCCCAGCACGTTCCCGTTCTCGTCCTTCAGCCCGCCGGACTCGATGAACTTCTTCGCGTTGTCCCAGGCGCCGCCGCCGTTGTTCAGCACCGTCGCCATCAGGATGCCGCCGATCGTGCCCACGATGAGTACGCCGGCCACCGCCAGCCATCCCGAAGCGTCCTCGTACACAACGCCGTTCACGACGACTTCCGAGTCGCGCGTGAACCGGAAGATCAACCCGACCGCGACGGGAAGCCCAACCGCGAGAATCCCGGGGAGAATCATCTGGCGCAGCGCCGCCTTCGCCGTGATGTCCACCGCGCGGTGGTAGTCCGGCCGCGAGGTCCCCGCGAGGATGCCGGGGTCGGCCCGGAACTGTCGCCGGACCTCTTCGATGATCGCCCCGGCGGCGTTGCCAACCGCCCGGATCGCCAGCGAGCTGAACAAGAACACCAGCATCACACCCAGCAACCCGCCCACGAACACGTCCACGTTCGCCAGGTCGATCGGCAGCTCCTGCGTCAGCGGGATGCCGAGCCGTTCCTTCACCTTGTCCAGGTACGCCGAGAACAGCAGGAACGCGGCCAGGCCGGCCGACGCAACCGCATAGCCCTTCGTCAGCGCCTTCGTGGTGTTGCCCACGGCATCCAGCTTGTCCGTGATTTCGCGCGCGCTTTCGGGTGCCCCCGACATCTCGGTGATGCCGCCCGCGTTGTCCGTAATCGGCCCGAACGTGTCCATACTCAGGATGTAGGCCGCCGACATGAGCATGCCCATCGTCGCTACGGCCGTCCCGAAGATGCCGGTCGTGAAGGCGGGGATCGTCGCTTGTCCGTCGCCGAACACATCGGCCTGTGAGCCCAGCGTGAACGACACGATCAGCGCCAGGCCGATCGAGATCGCCGTCATGGCGGTCGTCTCGAATCCGACCGCCGTGCCGATAATCACGTTCGTAGCCGGACCCGTCCGCGAAGCCCGCGCGATCTCCTGTACCGGCCGCCACGAGCCCGACGTGTAGTACTGCGTGATGTACACGAAGGCGATTCCGGTGATGATGCCGGTGATTCCGCAGAAGAAAAACCAGTACCATTCGTCGCCCAGCATCGTGTACGTCGTGATGAACAACCCGACCACTGATAGCGCCGACACGATGAAGAAGCCGAAGTTCAACGGCTGCATCGGGTCCTGTTTACTGTGAGGGTCGCCGCTCGTGAAGAACGGCACCGAGATGAGCCCCGCCATGGTGGCGATAACCCCAAACGACCGCAGGATCAGCGGGAACATGATCCATTCGATGTCCCGCGTCACCGTGTAGATGGCCACACCGAGGATCATCGCGCCGATGTTCTCGGCCGACATCGACTCGAACAGGTCGGCGCCGCGCCCCGCGCAGTCGCCCACGTTGTCGCCGACGAGATCCGCGACGACAGCCGCGTTCCGCGGATCGTCCTCTGGGATGCCCGCTTCCACCTTCCCGACGAGGTCCGCCCCCACGTCGGCGGCCTTCGTGTAGATTCCACCGCCTAGCTGCGCGAACAGCGCCACGAAGCTGGCGCCGAATCCGAACCCGACGATGAGGAACGGGGTGATCTCGTACGGATTGTCGAGCAGTTTGCTGTAGGTGAAGAAGATGCCCGACACACCCAGCAGGCTCAGCGCCACGACGAGGAAGCCCGATACGGCGCCCCCTCGCAGCGACACCGTGATCGCCTCCTTTAGGCTGTTCTGGGCCGCGGCGGCCGTCCTGATGTTCGAGCGGACCGCGATGAACATGCCGATGTAACCCGCCAGCGCCGAGCAGAACGCCCCCACCAGGAAGGCGACGCCGGTCAGGACACCCTCCTGCCAGCGCCCTACGGCCTCCTCGCCAAAGATTGGCGCACCTGTCGTGGCGTCCGGGACGATCTCCTTCACGCCCTCGGAGATCGAACCCACGAGAACGGCGACCGCGACCGCCGTGACCAGGGCCATGATCGCGATCGTCCGGTACTGCCTCGAAAGGAATGCCATCGCCCCTTCGAAGATCATGTCAGCGATCTCTTGCATCGCCGCCGTGCCTGTATCTCTCCGCAGCACGTCGTACGCCAGCCAGAGCGCGAACAGCCCGGCCGCGGCCCCCGTGACCGGCACCATGAAGATCAGTTCCATACGGCGTCTCCTCCCGCTCGCTGCCCGGCGAGCCACGTCGTGGTATTGTCTCCGCGCTTGTCAAGTCGCGGGGTTTCTTGGACACACAAAAGGGAGTGCCGGGGCACCCCCTCGAAGCGCGGCAAGTCTATCGTGCGATCAGGCCACAATCAAGAATTCGCAGCCGGAACCATCTTTACCTTCGTTGACGGTAACCGGGCCCGGTCGTATTATCTCGAAGCTGCGAACCTCACGTTAACGTGAGATTCCGCTCGCGTCTCGCGGGTGGCCCGCACGAGGTGCCTCATGACCGCCGCCAACCCCTCTATCATCACCGACGAAATGCGCGCCGCTATCGGCGTCGAAGGCCCGCCCTCCATCATGGAGGTGGAGAAGACGAACTGCCGCATGTTCGCCCGCTCCGTCGGCCACAAGGATCCCATCTTCTACGACGAGGACGCCGCGAAGGCGGCCGGCCACCGCGGCGTCGTCGCTCCTCCGGGCTTCCTCGGTACCCCGATCTTCAACCCTAACCGGCCTCCCGGAGCGCCCGGCGAGATGGGCGGTCGGGGCTTCTCCATCCCGTACAAACGCGTCCTCAACGGTGGTACCGAGTACGAGTACTTCCCCGAGAACGATGTCATCTGCGCCGGCGATACGATCACGGCGCGCACAAAGGTCGCCGGGTTCGAGGAGACCGTCGGCTCGCTAGGCCCGATGCTTATCACGCGCCGCGAGACGACCTACACCAACCAGCACGGCAAGGTCGTCGCCAAGCTCTACGGCACGGTAATCCAGTACTAACCCGAACCGCCGTGGCGCGGGTATGGAGCCCGCGCGTGTTCTCGGAGGATGGTCATGCCACAGGTCTACTTCGAAGATGTCCAGGAGGGCCAGGAGATCCCGGAGATCAAGAAGAACTGCTCTACCCAGCAGCTCGTCCTCTGGGCCGCCGGCTCCGGCGACTTCTACCAGATCCACTACGACAAGGACTTCGCGCAGGGCACCGGCCTTCCGGGGCTCATCGTCCACGGCGCCCTCAAGCACGCCTTCCTCGGCCAGCTCGTCCACGACTGGATTGGCCCCGGGGGGCAGATTCGCAAGTTCGGCTGCTCCTATCGCGGCATGGACTACCCCAACCAGGACATCCGTTGCCGCGGCGTCGTGAAGAAGAAATTCACCGAGAACGGCAAGAACCTCGTCGAGCTCGACGTCTGGACCGAAAATCCGGACGGCAAGAAGACCTCCCCCGGCACCGCCACAGTGGCGCTGCCCTCGAAGGCGTGATAGCACGATGGTACGGGCGCCGGGCCCAACGGCCCGCCTGCCCGGGGGACAACGACAGGAGAACAGATTTGGCTGACGTATTCGAGGTCACAGACGAGATCAAGGCCCAGTACGGGAAGGAGACCGAGCCCTGGGTGTCGGAGGTCACGACGACCAGCGTGCGTATGTACGCCCGCGGCATCGGCTCGACCGACCCCCTCCACTATGATGTCGACTACGCAAAGTCGCAGGGCTTCCGCAGCATCGTCGCCCCGATGGGCTACGTGGGCACGCCCGTGTTCCACCCGGACACCAATGACGGGACGTTCGGCTTTCCCCGCCGCGGTGGTGGGGCACGCCTCAACCTCCCGACGAAGGGCCTCCTCGATGGCGGCACCGAGACCGAGTACTTCGACTACATTTGCGCCGGTGACACACTCGTCGAGACGTCACACCTCGCCGAGGTGAAGGTCCGTGGGAACATGGTCTTCGTCACCAACGAGGCAGTGTTCAAGGACCAGGCCACCGGTAAGGTCGTTGCCAAGCAGCGCCTGACATCGATTCACCTCGGCTAGCACGAAAGGCAACATCGCATGGCTGACCAGACGTATTTCGAGGACGTAAAGGAAGGGCAGGAGCTGCCGTCGTTCACCATCGCGCCGGATAAACAGCAGCTCGTGAAGTTCGCAGCCGGCAGTGGCGACTTCAACCCGCTGCACTTCGATGAGAAGTTCCCGATGCTCAAGGCGATGGGCCTCCAGGACAACATCGTGCACGGGCGATTCAAGTACGCCCAGGTCGGGCGTCTGGTGTTCGCCTTCGCCGGACCAAAGGGGCGGGTGAAGAAGTTTGGCGTCAGCTATCGCGGCATGGACCTCATCGGCAAGCCCATCACCGTGAAGGGCGTCGTCACGGCCACTCGTAAGGACGGTGGTGAGAACCTCATCGACCTCGACGTTTGGACCGAGGATGCCGACGGCAAGAAGACCACCCCTGGCACCGCAACCGTTATCCTCCCCAGCAAGGGATAAGATGCCAATCTGACAGGCTGACTAGCTGACAGGCTGAATGGCTCATGCCCGCTCTCGAAGGCAAGGTCGCGATAATCACCGGCAGCGGCCGTGGCATTGGCCGCGGCATGGCGCTCCTCTTCGCGCAGGAAGGCGCGAAGGTCATCGTCAACGACCCCGGCGTCAACACCGATGGCTCCGGTCACGACAACGGCCCCGCCGACCAGGTCGTCGCCGAGATCAAGGCCGCGGGAGGCGAGGCCGTCGCCAGCTACGACTCGGTCGCGACCGTCGATGGCGGTGAGCGCATCATCCAGACCGCGCTCGACGCGTTCGGCCAGCTCGACGTCCTCGTGAACAACGCGGGCATCCTCCGCGACCGCATGATCTTCAACATGGGCGAAGAGGAGTGGGACGCCGTCATCGCCGTGCACCTCAAGGGCCACTTCAACTGCACCAAGCCCGCATCGATCATCTTCCGCCAGCAGCGCCACGGCCGCATCATCAACTTTTCTTCAGGCTCCGGTATCATCGGCAACGCCGGCCAGGCGAACTACGGCGCCGCCAAGTCCGGCATCGCTGGCTTCACCCGCGTCGTCGCGAAAGACCTCGGCCGCTACGGCGTCACCTGCAACGCGATCGCCCCCGGCGCCGCCACTCGGATGACCCAGAGCGTCACCGACCAGGCGCGCGAGCTGCGACAGCGCGCCGGCATCGCCGGTCCCGCGGGCGGTGCCTCGCGCCCCGCCGGTCCGCCACCTCTGCGCGACCCCGAGTACATCGCGCCGATGGCGGCTTACCTCGCCAGCGACGATGCCTGGAACATCAACGGACAGGTCTTCCACGTCGCCGGTGGCACCGTCGGTCTCGCCTGGCATCCCACACCGATGCGCACGATCTGGAAGCCGGCGATGTGGACCCTCGACGACCTGTGCGCGATCGTCCCGTCCCAGCTCATGGCCGGCATTCCAAATCCCGCCCCGCCCCCACCTGATCTCGAGATCCCGGGAAGGCCTCAGGCCAGCTCCTAGCGACGCGGAAGATTGAGCACCGCGAACTGTCAACTGACGACTGACGACTGACGACTGAGAACTACAATGAACAGACTCGAAGGACGCGTAGCAGTAGTCACCGGAGCGGGCCGCGGCATCGGCCGTGGCGTCGCGAAGCTCCTCGCCGAAGAAGGCGCCAGCGTCGTCGTCAACGACTTCGGCGTGAACGTCGACGGCACGAAGCCCGACGCCGGTCCCGCGAAGGACGTCGCCGACGAGATCCGCACTGCCGGGGGCAAGGCCGTCCCCAACTTCGACACCGTGGCGACCGTCGACGGGGGCGAGCGCATGGTCCAGCAGGCCCTCGACGAGTTCGGCCGCCTCGACATCCTCATCAACGTTGCTGGCATCCTCCGCGATCGCATGATCTTCAACATGGCCGAGCAAGAATGGGACGACGTGATCGGCGTCCACCTCAAGGGCCACTACTGCACCACGAAGCCCGCCTCTATCGTTTTCCGCCAGCAGCGCTACGGCCGCATCATCAACTTCTCGTCCATCTCCGGCCTCGGCGGACTCCCCGGCCAGGCGAACTACGGCGCCGCGAAGGCCGGCATCGCCGGCTTCACCCGAGTCGTCGCCCGCGACCTCGGCCGCTATGGCGTCACCTGCAACGCCATCTCGCCCGGCGCCGCCACCCGCATGACGGCTACCATCCCGCAGAACACCGGACAACTCCGCCAGCGCGCCGGCACCGCCCCCGTCGCCGCCGCCGCTCCGCGCGAGAGCACCGTCCCGCCCATGCGCGAGCCCGAGTATGTCGCCCCTATGACGGTCTTCCTTGCCTGCGATGAGGCTTGGAACATCAACGGCAAGATCTTCTACGTCGCCGGCGGCCGCATCTCCCTCGCCCATGAGGAATCCCCGATGCGCCAGATCCAGAAGCAGGGCATGTGGACCGTCGACGAGCTCCGCGACCTTGTCCCCTCGCAGCTCACCTACGGCCTCACGAACCCCGCCCCACCGGCCCCCGATCTGGATCTTCCAGGACGGCCCGTAGCTACAGGAACGTAGTTCAACCGTCCCACTCAACTAGTCCATCTGCAACTGGTGCCATTCTGCGCTGAACCCGACCATAACTCTGGAGGGTCGGAGGACGCACCGCGCGAGTCCCAAGCGGCGAATCCCGATAGCCGCGCTGTTGTTCGCTGCCTCGCCCCTGTTGCTCATAGGGAGCGTGGCAAGCTGCATCGTGGTCATATACGTCGTGAATGACTTCAAGACCGTCGCTGCGGGAGAGTTCCGGGCATTAGCCCGGCGTGAATTGCCACTCGGCTCATCCGAGCAGGAAGTCGTCGCGTTCCTGCAAAGGGTCGAGGCTTCACCACCGGAGGAAGCGGCGGCGCACATAGGTGTCAGATCAGAGGTAGCAGCGACGTTTGAACGGGGGGCCGGATGTTACTCCGGTTGTGTGCTCGCGCACGTCGAGCCGACGGCATTGGTACTGTTCGCTCGTTTGGACAACACGCGAGGCGGCGTCCCCCTCTGCGATGCCGGTGGCGTGTTCGCGTGGTTCATCCTCGATACTGAGCACCGGTTACAGGAGATCGTGACGGAGGACTTCAGAGCCTGCCTCTGACGACTATAGGAGTTACAGGTCGATCCCGTGCTCGACGTCCAGCAGCGCCAGCCGCTGCATGAGCTCCGCCCGGTGGTGAATGTCGTGCTCCAGCAGGTGGAACGCGATCCAGTGCCCGCTGTATGTCCGGCCGTCCCAGTCGCTTGTATGCGTCGCGTCAAGCTGGGCCTGGTTCGCCAGAAACCGCTGCAGGCGCGTATACGTGCGCTCCAGTTCGCGCTTCAGGTCATCCTTCGACCGCGCCGTCGTCCAAATGTTGGGATACGGTTCGCCGTCCTGAACATCACGCGTCAACCAGCGATCACGAGCGTCCGACACATGGATGAGGATCCCGCGGAAGTTCCACAGCCCCTCTTTCGGGCTCCAGTCGACCTTGTCGGCTGGCACCAGATCAACGATCCGTAGTAGGTCCTCGTGAACAGACTCCCAGTACGGTGCGATGTCGAGCTGTGGATGTCCGTCGTTCGCCACAGGTACCTCCAACGACAGGAGCCGCCAATCGGCGACTCCCACAACCTACAACCGATAACCTACAACCTCAGAAGTCCCCTTCGCCCCGCAGATTCCCGTTCGACCGCCGCAGCTTCTCGAGCGCCTGCGCCTCGATCTGCCGCGCCCGCTCCCGCGTCACACCCAGCTCGTTGCCGACGATGTCCAGCGTCCGCGGCCGCCCGTCCTTGATCCCGAACCGCAGCTCGATCACCGTCCGTTCGCGCGGCGTCAGCACGTCCAGCGCCGACCGCACGCGCTCACGCAGGAGTTGCCGCCCCGCCTCTTCTTCAGGCGAAGGCGCCATCACGTCCTCGAGGACGCTGCCCAGCGTGCCTTCCTCTTCCTCGCCCACCGGCGTCTCCAGCGACACGACCGACTGCCGGAGGGCCCGGGCGGCCTCGCGGACCTTGTCCGGCGGCATGCCCATAAGTTTTGAAAGCTCCGTCGTCTTCGGCTCACGCCCGAGCCGCTGAAACAGCCGTTCCCGAGCCTGCGAGTACTTCGAGATCAACTCCGTGATGTGGATCGGCAGCCGGATCGTCCGGCCCTTGTCCGCGATCGCCCGGCCCACAGCCTGCCGGATCCACCACGTCGCGTACGTGCTGAACCGGAACCCGCGCCGGTGCTCGAACTTCTCCACCGCGCGCATCAGGCCGCCGTTGCCCTCCTGGATCAGGTCCATCAGGGGCATGCCGCGGCCCGCGTACTTCTTCGCCACGCTCACCACCAGGCGCAGGTTCGCGTTCACCATGTGCTCTTCCGCGCGCTGCGCGATGTGCCGCGCCTGCCGCACGTACGGCACCAGCACCTTGATCGCCGCGTCGTACTCGCGGTTCGCTTTGCGCGCCGCCGCCTGCGCTTCTTTCAGCTCTGCCTGCGCGCGCTTGCTCAGCGGCCGACCCGGCCGCGTCTCCAGCGACTTCACGTCCGGCACCCTGGGTGGACCGGCGTACAGGTAGTGCAGCCCATCCTCCAGCGCCTTGTGCGCCCCCTCCGGGAAGATGCGCTGCGCGACAGACAGCGTGATCAGCAGGTTGCGCACCTGCGTCACGTCGCGCTTCGTCGCCTTCCGGATCTCCTCTTCAGAGGGCTCATCCATCTTGTCCTGGATGTTGTCCCACAGTTGCTGGAAGAACAGTTGGTTGACCAGCGGCGGACGCAGCGGGTAGCCCTTCAGCACCTTCGATCGCCGGACCAGGCTCAGCCCCTCCAGCACCTGCAGCAGCAGCGCGCCGGCGAGCTGCTCCAGCGTCGGTACCATCAGATGCTGCTCCATGTACGCGTCGCTCAGCTCGTCCAGGATGCGCCCGTTCTCGATCTCCTTCGCCAGCGACACCTCTTCCTCGGGCCGCAGCAGCTTGTAGCGCGCGATCTCATTCAGGTACAGCTCGACCGAGTCGGGCGTCTCGCCGACCGCCTCTTCTTCGGGCTTGATCGTCGGGAGGGGGATGCGCGTCGTTTCGACGAGCAGGCCTTCCTCCGCGGCCAGGATCTCCGCCAAGTCTTTCTCGCGCTCTTTCGGCTTCACCATCTCAGTTCTCGCTCAATCGCTCACGCGCGCAATCAATTACGGCCGGATCGCTGTCGTTCGGATCCCAGGTGGTCCAGGAGCTACACCACGTCTGGCAGGGGCCACTTGAGGTCACAGCTCAGGCAGCGCGCCTGAATCATCACCCCGCCGTTCCAGTAGCTCGCCGTGAAGGACTTTCGGCAACGGGGGCATTCCACGCCGCCCATGCGCACCTCCCGCGCGGTAGGCGCCCGTCCGGAAGTCGCCGTCGCCTCTTCCTTGCCGTCCGGGGCGGTCATACCCCCTCCAACCCACATTCTACAACGAGTCTCGGATGCCTTCTATAGCTTGCTAGACCTGTTATCGCGGCGTTTCGATTGTTTGTTTGACGTAACGGCCATCCAGGCGTCGAATTAGGCTAACTTTAGCGATAAGTCGCCACGGGAATCATGCATCCGCGGCCTCCGGGTCAGCTTCCTCATCATCCTCATCCTCGTCCGCAGCCGCCCATTCTTGCATGGAGACGCACTGGCCGTCCTTCTCGGGGTGCCGGATCACGAATCGCCCCTGGCGCATCATCCCCAGTAAGTGCCACTCGAACTGGATCAGCGACCGCGCCTCGTCGTCGGCGGGAATATCCTCGAACGCCACCGGGTACAGGGGCGGCTGGTACCGCGTCGCCGCCAGCGACCCGACATAACGCCCGCACCGCTCGCACACGAGCCCCGCCCGTATCGTCTCGATGTACTCCGCCATGTTCCGCGGCACGTCCTCCATCGGGCGCCATTCTACTCGCCTGCGTCCTTACGTTCGCCCGCGCGACGCCTTCCCGGGTCCGAAGTGCTCGGCCCTGGTTCTCAGTCCTCAGTTCTCGGTTCTGGGTTCTCCAAAAAACTAAGGGTGTTCCCTCATTCCCGCCGGATCTACTCCCTGATCTAATACGCCCATGGTCCAATCACTTGAACGTCCGCGCCGTGTCGGCCGGCCCGAACAGCCGTCAGGCCCGGTCCGCATCAGGCGCGACGCCCCTGAGCCCAACCGGATTATCACCGGCGACTGCCTGGACGTCATGCGCGCCTGGCCCGACGGCTGTATCGACCACTGCATCGTCGACCCGCCCTTCAACATCGGCTCCGGCAGCGGCCGCAAGAGCAAGAACGGCCTCGGCTGGGCCTTCTCCTCGCACGTCACTATGGCCGAGGGGTGGGACGCATACTCGAAGGACGAGTTCTACGCCTTCAACGTCGAGTGGCTGAAGGAAGTGGCCCGCGTCGTGAAGCCCAACGGCAACATCCTCGTGTTCGGCACGTATCACAACATCTACCAGCTCGGCTTCATCCTCCAGCACGTCCTCGAGCGCCGCGTACTCAACTCCGTCATCTGGTCGAAGCCCAACGCCCAGCCCAACATCACCGCGCGCATGCTCACCGAGAGCACGGAGCAGATCATCTGGGCCGTGAACAACCCTCCCGCGAAGGCCACGGGCTGGACGTTCAACTACTGGGACGCCAAGGAGATGAACGGCGGCAAGCAGATGCGGAACCTGTGGGAGTTCCCCGTCACCGCAAAGCGCGAGCGCGCCGAGGGCAAGCACCCGTCGCAGAAGCCGGTCGCCCTGCTCGAGCGCGCCGTCCTCCTCGCCTCCAAACCCGGCGAGTTGCTCCTCGACCCCTTCGGCGGCGCCGGCACCCTCGCCGTCGCTTCACAGAAGCACGCCCGCGACTGGCTCCTCATCGAAAACGTCGAGGCATACGCCGAAATCGCCCGCCGCCGCCTCACCGCCGCCGGCTAGGGAGATGTGGCACAGCCGCCCCTCGAAGAGTCGCCGCAGGAGACCGGCTGTGGATGTGCGGGCGGGCCATCCGCCTCGTGAAAGGCCCGCCGCCCGTCGGTCGCAAAGACCCATCTGTGAAATCTGCGAAATCTGTGGTTCAGTCCTCCCCGTGAAGCGGCTCCCACAGCACCCCCTGCACGCCTCCCTCATCCACCAGCTTTGAGCACTGGATCCCCAGCAGCCGGAACATGTCCCCCGGCTCCACCACCGAGTCCAACAGTTGCCCCGCCACCGACGCGATCGTCGCCGTATCGTCCGTCGGCGCCGCCAGCGTCTGCTGGCGCGTCACTGTCTTGAAGTAGCTGTACCGCAGCTTCAAGGCGACCGTGCTCGCACGCGCTCCCGACTTCCGCAACCGCCGGCCCACCTCATCCGCCGTCTCGCGCAGTACACGCCGCAGCTCCGGCCCATCCGGCAGGTCCACCGCGAACGTCGTCTCCGCCCCGATCGACTTCCGCTCGTGCTCGGTGATCACCTCGCGCGGGTCGATGCCGCGCGCCATGTCCCGCAGGAACAGCCCGCTCGACCCCAACAGCCGCTGGGCCTGCGCGTCGCCGCAGGCCGCCAGCTCGCCGATCGTCCGCACGCCCGCGCGCACCAACCCCTGCTCGGTCTTCGGACCGATGCCCCACAGCGCCCGCACCGGCAGCGGCGCCAGGAAGGCCGCCTCCGTTCCCGGGGCGACTGCGACCAGCCCGTCAGGCTTCCGCATGTCCGACGCGATTTTCGCCACGCTCTTGCTGCTGCCAACCCCGCACGACAGTGTCAGCCCCGTCTTCTCCCGCACTTCGCGCTTCAGTTCGCGGGCCAGTGTTTCGGGATCGGCACCATCATCGACCCACCCCGTCACGTCGAGGTACGCCTCGTCCAGCGACAGCGGCTCCACCAGTGGCGTCAGCGCCCGGAACACCGCCATCACCGCCCGTGACACCTCCGCGTACCGCCCGAACCGCGGCGAGACGCGCAGCAACTCAGGGCACAGCCGCACCGCCCGGCTCATCGGCATTGCGGACCGCACGCCGAACGCCCGCGCCTCGTACGATGCCGCCGCCACCACCCCGCGCCCCTCGGGTGACCCGCCGACCGCCACCGGCTTCCCGCGCAGCGCCGCGTTGTCGAGCTGTTCCACCGACGCGTAGAAGGCGTCCAGGTCGGCGTGGATGATCGTCCGCATAGCCCCGATCGTACCCGCCGCGGCCCACTATTTCAGCGCGATAGCACCGGAAGCCCTACGGTGCGCCGCCGGTGCGCCGACATCGGTAACAGAAGACTCGGGGGAGCGGACCATGGAACCCCTGCTCGTCGCAATCGCCGGTGTGCCCTGGCAGCACTGGGCCGTTCTCGCCGCCGCGGGCTGGACGCTCGCCCTCGTCTGCTTCGTTGGATATCACCTGCCCCGTCGTCCAGCTTCGCCGGCCGCCCGCGCCTACCTGCAGCTCGTGCGGCATCGCCCGCCCGACGATCTACGCATCGAGCACGACCGCCTCTTCCACCCACGCGGCCGCGCCGCCTGAGGAAGACCAAAGCTGCCCCCGTCGTTCCCACCGAACCGTGCAGCGCACGCCGCGCCACACCAGGTCGATGGCCAGCGTGAGCCCCACCGGCCCGCTCCCGGCGATGAGCACCTGCACGTCGTGCGTCGTCATGCCCGCGTCCCCACTTCGTCCAGCAGCGTGCCGCGTTCCACGACGGGCAACGGCAGCAGCACCCGCGCCCGAAACTCGTCGTCGCGTGCACACCGCAGCAGCGCTTCCCGGTCACGGAACAGCCGCAACTGCAACCGCACCATCTCCGCAAGCGAGACGACCTCGGCATTTCGCGCTTCTATGTACTCCGCGAACGCCCCCGCGCTCAAATCACCCGCACGCAACGCGCGGCCGACCGTCGTCGCCGCCAGCCGCCCCATCCGCATCGCGAACTCGATCCCCTGTCCCGTGATCGGCGACAGGTACCCGGATGCGTCGCCCACGAGCACCAGCCGGTCCCGCACCACCTCCGGCACACGGTACGCCAGCGGCGCCATCGCCCAGATGCCGCCTGCACGCGGTTCCCGCTCCAGCCGCTCCGCCAGCCACGGGTCGTACTTGCGCGCCACGTACTCGTAGTACTCGCCTGGCTTCATCTGCTCCTGCTGTTTGACGCCCAGATCCGCTTCCAGGATGTACCGAAACAACCCCGGCCGGATCTGGGAACCGCTGATCATCGCGCCGGCGTCACCATACAGGTGCCGGTCCCACGCTTGCTCCGGCGTCCCCTCGAACGACTCGAAGAAGCGCGCCACCGCTATCTGCTGGAACTCCGGCTCCGGCTGCTTCAACCCCAGCGCGTTCAGCGCCACGCTGTGCCGCCCGCTCGCGTCGATGAGCACCTTGCCCTGGTACTCTCCACCGTCGCGCGTCCGCACCACGACGCCGTCAGCACGAAGTTCCAGGTCCTTGGCCGTCGCGTCGCAGACGATCCGCGCCCCCGCCTGCCCCGCGCGCTTGCGCAGCGCCGCGTTGAAGCCTCCGCGGTCGATGGCCAGATGCCCCAGACCCTCCGGAATCGCGTGCATCGTCCAGGAGAGGTCGGGATAGACGTTCCGCACGAAGCGAAAGCGCTCGTACGCCCACTCGGCGTTCAGGTCGATGCCGAGCTGCCCGCACTCGATCTGCGTCTGCAGCGCCAGCACTTCGCCCGATGTCACGTCCGGCCCCGCATCCAGCGGGTCTCGCTCGAGCATCAGCACGTCGTGCCCGCCCTCGGCCAGCCGTATCGCCGCCGAGCATCCGCCCGGCCCGGCGCCCGCAATGAGGACCTCTGCGTCGTAGCTCACGCGGCCCTCCTACGGCTCTTCGACGACGGGATTCTCCAGGGCGCCGAGCCCGGTGATCTCCACGCGCACGGTGTCGCCCGCTTTCAGGAACACTGGCGGCTTGCGAGAGACACCCACGCCGGCCGGCGTTCCCGTGAACACGACGTCGCCCGGCTCCAGCGTGAACGCAGTCGAGATGTACTCGATGAGCGCCGGCACGTCGAAGATCAGGTGCTTCGTGTTCGAAGACTGCACTTGCGCGCCGTTCACGAAGCACTTCACGTCCAGGTTTGCCGGATCGACCTCGTCTCTTGTCACCAGCCAGGGCCCGGTCGGCCCGTGCGTGTCGAACCCCTTGCCGATCATCCACGTCGGATTGTGGAACTGCCAGTCCCGCACCGAGACGTCGTTCCCGCACATGAACCCGGCGACGTACTCCATCGCCTCCGCCGCCTTGATGTGCCGCCCCTTCTTCCCGATGACGAAGCACATCTCCGCTTCCCAGTCGACCGACGTGCTGGCCTTCGGCCGGTGTACCGGCATCCCCGGTCCCGTGATGCACGTCGAAACCTTCGAGAACACCACCGGGTACTTCGGCAGCGCCTGTCCCGACTCCTCCGCGTGGTCACGGTAGTTCAGTCCGATCGCGAGGACTTTCCCCGGCCGCGGTATGGGCGCCTCCAGCCGGGCACCGTCGTGACTCAGCGAGACGATTATCCCGTTCGCCGAGGCCTCGCTCTTCGCTGCGGCCTGCGCCGCCTCCAGCGTGTCCCGCACCGCCGCCATCGCAGCTTCGCCCTCACCCAGCAGCTCCAGCATGCTCGTCGGCAGTCGGCCCCCGCTGCCCCGGTTCAAGTCCACGACGTTCTCGTCGTCCAGCATCACCCCCGTCCGCGACACCCCGCCCTGCGAATACGTCACAAGCCTCATCCATCCACCTTTGCCATCGCGCTCGCTCACTCTGTTGTCTGTCGCCTGTTATCCGGCCTCGGCCGCGGGCCCGCGCCTAAGCGCGCGCCGGGTGCATCCCCGCCATCAGCTCCGCCAGGTCGTCCGGCCGCAGGAACGATGCCGGCGGCGGCGGCCCCCACGAGTACAGTGCCCGCATCCCCTCCCACACCTGCGGCTTCCAGAGCTGGTCGTCGATGATGCAGTCCAGGTCGCTGTAGTACTCCGCAAAGTTCCCCGCCGGGTCCCGGAAGTACCAGAAGAAGTTGCTCCCGATGTGGTGCCGGCCGAACCCCCACACGTGCCGGGACGGGTCCTTCGTCAGCAGCGACTGCGCCCCAAGTCCGATCTCGTCCACGTCCTCCACCTGCCACGACGTGTGGTGCAGAAATTGCACCGGCGCCCGCTGCACCAGCAGGTTGTGGTGGTCTTCCGAGCAGCGCATGAAATACGCGTGCCCCTTCACCTCGTCGCTGATCTTGAACCCGATGCCCTCCAGGAAGAACTTGTTGCTCGCTTCGGGTTCCGTCGACCCCACCACCACGTGTCCCAGCTTCCGCGGCCGCGCCCGCACCATCTCGTCGCCCTTCGGCAGCCGTGGAGCGCGCCCCTGCCGGTCGATGCGGCCCGGCCCGTTGTACACGGGCACCGGCGCGGGCGCCTGATTCAACCGCCGCGCCACCTCCACCGTTACCTTCACACCCGAGCCGGAGTCGATCGCCGAGACCGCCGTCTCGCCGTGCTCGTGCGTCACGTCCAGTTTCGCGAGCTGGCCCGCCACTCGGCTCACGTCATCCGGGTCGTCCGCCCCGATGCGCAGCTCCACCAATTGCCGCACCGGCGTCTGTACCAGGCGCAACTGCTCGCCACCGTCCGCCGTCTCGAACCGCCCGGGCGACGTCTCCGTGAGGTTGAAGTCGCGGTAAAACTCCGCCGTCTTTGCCACGTCCGGGACCCCGATCACCACCTGGTTCAGCCGGTGCAACGCCATGGTGCCACTCCTTCCGCGAGCCTCAGGCTCTCTCGCAGTCCGTCGTGCGCGCCGCCTCGCTCAGCTTCCGCAGCAGCCGCGCCAGCGTCCGCTGCTCCTGCCTGGTCAGCGTCCCCGTCAGTGTCCGCTCGGACTCGTGGGCCGAGCGTTGCGCCCGTTCGACCAGCCGCCGCCCCGCCGCCGTCAGCTCGATGATCACGAGCCGCCGGTCGACCTTCGACCGCACCCGCTGCACGTGCCCGCCGCGCTCCAGCGTGTCCACCGCGCTCACCACGGCCGGCCGGCTCACCCCCAATACGCGCGCGAGCACCCGAGTCTCCAGCGGCCCCATCGTCCACAGCGACATCAGCAGCACGAATCCCGCGTGCGTCAGGCCCAGCGGCCGCAGTACGACGCTCTCGATCGTCGAGAACACGTCCGCCTGCGCCCGGAACAGGTTGAACGCCACCGCCTGCGCGTCCAGGTCGACACCTCGCGGCCCGAAGAACGACCGCAGGTGGCTCTCGTACGTCTCGGCCTGTTGACGCTCGGCGACCATATCGTTAGAATCCTAATGATATAGCCGGAGTATGTCAATACCACGGGGGCCAACCTGCGCCCGGATCGATGGAGCGACCATGAACGACGAACAACGCCAGTTCCTCTACACCAACCGCCTCTGCATCGTCGGCGTCGGCCGTAAGGCTGGCCCCCCGCACATGTCCCCCGTCTACTACGTCATGGACGGCGACGACATCCTCATCTCCACCACGCATTCCCGCTTCAAGGCCAAGGCCGTCAAGCGCAACCCCGATGTCTCGGTCTGCGTCCTCGCCGAGCAGTACCCTTTCCCGTACTTGCTGGTCTACGGCCGCGGGCAGATCGAGGAAGAGGGCGCGCCCGATCTCATGATGAAGGTCGGCGAGCGCATGACCGGCAACCCCGTGCCCGAGGCCGCCCGCCCCGCCATCGAGCAGCGCGCCAAAGACGAAGGCCGCCTCGTCCTCCGCGTCAAGCCATCGGAGTTCCGCTCCACCCTCCCCCTCACCCAGCAGAAGAAGTAGCCGCGTTCAGGGCGCCGTCCGTCGCGGCAGCCCAAGCCATGTAGTCATGCGCGCAACAGCGTGCGCCGTAGCCGCCCTCGGCTGTGCTCGGTCCCGGAGAATGGAGCGCGGGCGCCCCGCCTGCGCCTCGGTGGCGATGGATTGGCCTCGGCCGCGAGTGCTGGTCGCGAAACGGAGGCCGCCTGGCCCGGCTATGACGAAGGCCGCGTTAGCTCGGCGATCAGCGCCTCAGGCTCCCGCACCGACACCGCGATCCACTCCACCTCAAACGGTGTCGGCAGCAAGATCCGCACCCGCCTCCGCTTCGTTAGCCGCAGCCTCACAACATCCCGCGTCGAGCCGATGAGCCCGACCCCGCGCCACGCCAGCCGCCACCCGATCCCGCCCAGGAAGCTCCACTGCATCCGCTCGACGCCCGCGATCTCGCTCCGGGGTACGGTCTCGTCCGTCAGCAGCCCGAACCGCAATCGCACCTCAGTCTCCGAGGTCTCGACGAACGAGTTCTCGCGTGTCGCCCCGCCAACGAAGAGCAGCCCCCGCCAGATCGCGTCCAACCGCATCGGATAC
The DNA here is from genome assembly GCA_035286725.1 of Dehalococcoidia bacterium. Lineage (GTDB taxonomy): Bacteria > Chloroflexota > Dehalococcoidia > DSTF01 > JACRBR01 > JACRBR01. Next base: position 39,401 of record DATECV010000205.1, read on the forward strand.
CGCATCGCTTACTCCACCACCAGATCCACGTTCTGGCCGAACTTGTTGTTGATCGCCGTCGCTGCCACCTCGCGCCCATCGACATTGAATCGCACGGTCCCGTCCCGCGTGCATCCCGGCGCAGACTCCGGTCCGGCCACCAGCACGTCGAACGAGTCCGGACCGCTGAACTCCATCACCACCGGCGTCAGTGAACCCACCCCGCATAGCGTCTCGCCGATATACGCCTCGATCCGGGTCCCCGGGCCCAGGTGCGAGCCGTCCGGCCCCAGCACCGTCCCGTACACGGGCGTATCCTCCGGCCCCGTCATCCCCGCGTCCGTCGTTGCGAACGATAGGTCAACGTCGATGCTCCCGCCGCCAGCCCGCCACGTGATCGGCCCCGACAACCGCACCGCATCCTTCTCCCAGATCGCGGCGTAGATCGCCGAGCCATCCTCGCCGCAGCCCGCCGCTTCCTCCGCGCTCGCGATCACGCGCTCGTACGCGCCCGCGCGCACAACGTCTCCTGGGTACGAGCACAGAGCCCGCAGCCCGTCCCGCTCCACCAGGAACCAGAGGAACCGTCCATCGTTGCCCGGCTTCCCGTCGATCGTGATGTTCCCTCGCAACGTGACGCGTTCGCCCGCGCCCGCCACAGCCTCCGCGCCCGGCAGCCCCAGCCGTGGCGCCAGCGTGAACGTCGCTCCGGCGTTGCGCAGATCGTCTACCAGAACGTCCTCACCTGCCGGCTTCACGCCGTGCTCCACCCACGCCACAAGGTCATCCAGGCCGCGCTCCCACTCCGTCACCGTCGTGTTGCAGTGATACGGGTCGCGGATCACGCGCTGCACCAGCAGATCACCCTTCCCCGCTTCGTCCACCTGGCGCCGCAGGATCTGCTCCTGGTCGATCGGCACTTGCCAGTCGCCAGTCGTGTGCAGCGTGATCATTGGCATCTGTAGCTCGCCCGTGATCTCGTTCCCACGGGTGAAGTTCCTCAGCCGGTCCGGGTCGTCCGCCAGACGGATCACCCCGCGGTTGAACTCCTCGCTCGAAACCGCGGTTCCCGGCGCCAGGGTGTACGTCCGCTCCGCATTCATCCCGATGCGCGTCGCCACCAGGATTTTCGCGCGCTCCCAGTTCGTCGCTTCTTCCGCGTGGATGCCCGCCCGGTCGAATGCTCGCGGCCCGCCCGTCATCCCGATCAGGATCGACTCGAACGTCTCGCGCCTCTCCGGATCCTCTAGCGCCGGGACGATGCGGCCGTAGATCAGCTCCGCCAGGTCTCCGTTCGGGTCGAACTCCTCTGGCTTCACGCCTGCCGCATACGCCGCTGCGAAGAACCAGTCGTTCACGATCTCGGCCTGCGCCGTCTGTCCCGCGAATCCGCAGATCGACAGCGCTCCGTCGAACCGGTCGCCGTACCGCTCCGCCGCGATGTTCGTCGCGCCCCCGCCCATCGAGTGCCCGGTGACGTACGTGTACGCCGGTCGCCCATACGCCGCCGCGAAGTAGTCCCACAGCGCAGCCGTCTCGTCCGCCGCCCGGCCCGGGATGAGCGATGTGCTGCTGAAGCTTGACGCGCCCCAGGCGTACCCGTGCCGTATCAGATACCGCCGCAGTCCCGGTGGCTGCACCGATGCCTTCGGCGCCAGCCCCTGGAACCCGTGCATGTACAGCACCAGCCGCCCGTTCCAGTCGTCCGGCACCTCGATCTGGTACACCGCGCCGCTCAGCCGCCCGAAGTCCGCCTTCGCCCCTGGCAGCGCCGTGAAATCGGGATCTTCCAGCCCGATGTCCTGCGGCTCGGGGCTCACGGCGACGGGTGGGGGCAACGGCCGTGCGGTCGCCGTCGCCGCCGGCGTCGAAAGTGGCGTCGTCACCGCTGCTTCGGGCTTGGCGTCGCTGCACGCGCTCGACACCGCCATCGCGAAGGAAAGCGCGGCGAGCATGAGGAATGCGGCCGTGCGGCCGCGTCTCGAGGGCATGGATCTCCCTGGCTCGGTGTGCTTGCGGCAGCGTAGCACAACGCCCCTGATACCATGCACGGATGCTCTACGCCGATCGTGTCGCCCGTAGTTTCGGTCCCGTCGATGTCCTGCACGACGTCACGTTTGTCGTGTCTCCCGGCGAGCGCGTCGGCCTCGTCGGTCCCAACGGCGCGGGCAAGTCCACCGTCCTCCGCCTCATCGCCGGCGAAGACCAGCCCGACGAGGGCGCATGCGGCATCCGCAACGGCGATCTCGGCTACCTCCGGCAAGAGGCCGGCCACGACGCCGATCGCTCACTCATGACGGAGATGTGGACCGCCTTCCCCGAGGCCCGCGCCGTTGAAGAGGATCTCCACGATGTCGCCGCCCGCATCGAGCGCGGCGCCGGCGACCTCGACGCGCTTATTGAGCAACAGGCCCACCTGTTCGAGCGCTTCGAGGCCCTCGATGGCTATCGCATCGAGCAGCGCATCGGCCGCGTGCTCGATGGCCTTGGCTTTTCCTCGGCCGACCGTCTCAAACGTTGCGGCGATTTTTCCGGCGGCTGGCAGATGCGCATCGCGCTCGCCAAGATCCTCGTACGCCGCCCGGAGAACATCCTCCTCGACGAGCCCACCAACCACCTCGACGCCGCCGCGAAGGCCTGGCTCGCCGACGATCTCCAGAAACACAAGGGCGCCCTCCTCGTTGTCACCCACGATGCCGACTTCCTCGACCGGGTCGCCACCCGCATCCTCGAGCTTCGCGACGGTCGCGTCGAGAGCTACACCGGCAACTACACCGAGTTCCAGCGCCAGAAGGCCGAGCACCTCAAGCAGGTCGACCGCGCCGCCGCTCGCCAGGAACGCGAGCTCGCCCGCCAGGAACGCTTCATCGAGCGCTTCCGCGCGAAGTCCTCGAAGGCCACTGCCGTGAAAAGCAGGGAAAAGGCCATCGCGAAGGTCGAGCGCATCGACCGCCCCCGCTCCGAGCGCACCGTCAGCTTTCACCTGCAGGCCCACGGTCGCACGGAGCGCGATGTGCTCTTCGTCCGCGAGGTCAGCCACGCCTACGAAGGCGAGCACGTCGTATTGCTCGACATCAACCTGCACGTCGAGCGCGGCCAGAAGGTCGTCTTCGTCGGTCCCAACGGCAGCGGCAAGAGCACGCTGCTTCGCATCGCCGCAGGCGTCCTTGATCCCAGCGAAGGCGAGGTCGAGTGGGCGGAACGCGCCCGCGCCGGCTACTACGACCAGCACCAGGACGAGGTACTCGATCCCGAGAGCACCGCGCTGGGCGAGGTCCGCGCCGTCGCACCGGCCGAGCCGGAGACGCGGCTGCGCTCGGTGCTCGGTCAGTTCCTCTTCAGTGGCGACGACGTCTTCAAGAAGATAAGCGTCCTCTCGGGAGGAGAGCGCAGCCGGGTCGCCCTCGCCAAGTTTCTCCTCCAGCCGACGAACGTCCTCCTCCTCGACGAGCCCACGAACCACCTCGACCGTCCCACGCGCCGCAAGCTCATCGAGGCGCTCGAGAAATACGAAGGCACGATCATCTGCGCCTCACACGATCCCGGCATCCTCGATCGCGTTGCCACCCGTGTCTACGAGATCAACGGCACCGCCTGCCGCGAACTCCTCGACCGCCGCAAGGACTGACTCCCTCTGGCCACCGTAGCGCCGGCTTCCCAGCCCGCGCGGCACACGGTTAACGGCAAGGCATCCATCGCCCATCCGCGGGCGTATCATGTCCAGCAGGCACACCCTCGCACGGAGGCCTCCCTATGCGCACCTACACCCGCCGAGAGTTCATCGCCATCACCGCCACTGGCGCCGCCGCGGCTGCCGTTGCCGCCGCATGCGGTGGTGACGACTACGGGGACGACGACAAACCCAGCAGCACGGCGACGCTCGCCCCCGCGGGCGCCGCGGCCACAGCCGCATCCACCGTCGATGCCGGCGAGGACAACGCTGCCGTCGGCCTTCGCTGGTTCGGACAGGCAATGTTCGTCCTCACCAGCCCCGGCGGCACGACCGTCCTCCTCGATCCTTTCAACGACATCGGGTACACCGTCCCGCCACCCTTGAACACCGACGTCGCGACCATCACGCACGAGCACCCCGATCACAACAACGCGGGCCTCGGTGGCACCGCGACGTTGTTCCGCGGACTCACCGCTGATGGCTGGACGGATCTCGACGAGACCGTCGGCGACGTCCGCATCCGCACCGTCCGCACCTATCACGACGATGCACAGGGCGCCCAGCGCGGCCGCAACAGCGTCTTCGTCTTCGAGACGGCCGGCATCCGCATCGCACACCTCGGCGACCTCGGCCACCAGCTCGACGATCAGCAGCTCGGGGCGATCGGCAACGTCGACGCGCTGATGGTCCCGGTCGGCGGCACCTTCACGATCGACGCGGCCGGCGCCACCGCCGTTACGAACGCCCTCAACCCTAAGATGGTCTTTCCCATGCACTACAAGACCGAGAAGGCCGGAGGCTCCCTTGCTACCGCCGACGCCTTCCTCGAGGGCAAGACCGTCCAGCGCGTAGGCAGCACCGACCTCCGCCTCGCCCGGGCCGACATCCCCGACACGCTGACGGTGTACGTGCTCGACTACGAATAGCTGGCCGGTTGCTTTCGCGGGGCGTCGCGCCCGCCGCGTCGCCGGTTATAGCGGCTTAAGTTTGGTCGCCCGACATAGATTCGATGCTGCTCCTTTCAGATTCGGTTGCTCGGCAGTTTTGTGTTTTTTTCGGGCGGACGCAGAGCACCTCGTCGGTCTGGTGCTGGTTGACGGAGTGTGAGGTCCGCCGAGGCGACCGTAACGGGACGGACGGGAGAGCTCCAAGTGCGCTGGATCACATTGGGAGAAAATTCGGTGAGAGCAGAAAGCTGATCGGCTGACAAGCCGCCGAGCCGACGGAATCTACTTCCTAACTCGGCGGCCGACTATCATTCCGGCCAGTCACCCATCCCTGAGGGAACAGGACATAACGATGAAACTCGGACTCTCCGCCGGATACTGGAGCAGCGGCCCGCCTCCTGGCGCTGAAGAGCAGATCGCCGCCGCCGAAGACCTTGGCTTCGACTCCGTCTGGACCGCTGAGGCGTACGGCTCCGACGCGCTGACGCCGCTCGCCTGGTGGGGCAGCAAGACGAAGAAGCTCAAGCTCGGCACGTCGATCGTGCAGCTCTCCGCGCGGACGCCCGCCGCCACCGCCATGGCCGCCATGACGCTCGACCACCTCTCCGGCGGCCGCGTCATCCTCGGCATCGGCGCCTCCGGCCCGCAGGTCGTGGAAGGGTGGTATGGCCAGCCGTACCCGCGCCCGCTCGAGCGCACGCGCGAGTACATCGACATCCTGCGCATGATCTTCGCGCGCGAAAAGCCCGTCGAGTACTCCGGCCACCACTACCAGATGCCCCTGCACGGAGGCATGAACCTCGGCAAGGCGCTGAAGTCGACCATCCACCCGCTGCGCACAGAGATCCCCGTCTTCCTCGCCGCCGAGGGCCCCAAGAACGTCGCGCTCGCGGCCGAGATCGCCGATGGCTGGCTCCCGCTCTTCATGTCCCCAAAGAGCGACAGGTTCTACCGCGACGCGCTCGCTGAGGGCTTCAAGCGGCCGACGGCACGCCACAAGCCGGAGGACTTCGAGGTCGCCGCCATCGTCCCGGTGATCGTGAACAAGGACGTCGAGGTCGCCGCCGACATGGTGCGCCCCATGCTCGCGCTCTACGCCGGCGGCATGGGCGCCCGCAACGCCAACTTCCACTTCGACGTGCTCGCCCGCCTGGGCTACGAGGAGGTCTGCCTCCGTGTTCAGGATCTCTACCTCAACGGCAAGAAGCGCGAAGCCATGGCCGCGATTCCGACGCAGATGGTGGAGGACACCGCCCTTATCGGCCCCATCGAGAAGATCCGCGACGACCTGGCCGCCTGGAGGTCCACCTGCCTCACGACGATGCTCGTCGGCGGCCCTCCACCGCTCCTCGAACAGATCGCTAAGGCGGTGCTGTGACCGGATCGGCGCCGAAGAAGCTCAAGCTCGGCTACGCCGCCGGCTATTGGGCCAGCGGTCCGCCCCCCAACATCGAGGAGGCGCTCGCGGCGGCCGAAGACCTCGGCTTCGACTCGTTCTGGACCGCCGAGGCCTACGGCTCCGACTGTCTGACACCGCTCGCCTGGTGGGGCGCGAAGACCTCGCGCATCAAGCTCGGCACGTCCATCATGCAGCTCTCCGCCCGCACCCCCGCGGCCGCGGCGATGGCCGCGATGACGCTCGACCACCTCTCCGGCGGGCGTTTTATCCTCGGCCTCGGCGCTTCGGGCCCGCAGGTGGTCGAGGGTTGGTACGGCCGGCCCTACCCGCGCCCCCTCGAGCGCACGCGGGAGTACGTCGAGATCCTGCGGCGCACCTTCGCGCGAGCAGCGCCGGTCGAGTACGCCGGACGCCATTACCAGATGCCGTACCCCGGCGGCATGAACCTGGGCAAGGCGCTGAAGTCCACCATCCACCCGCTCCGCACCGACATTCCGATCTACCTCGGCGCGGAAGGCCCGAAGAACGTCGCCATGACCGCGGAGATCGCCGATGGCTGGCTGCCGGTCTTCTTCTCGCCGGGCATGGACCGGTACTACCGCGACGCCCTCGCGGAAGGCTTCGCGCGTCCCGGGGCGCGCCGCACGCCCGAGACCTTCGAGGTGCCGCTGGCGCTGTCCATCGTCCCCAACGACGACCTCGAGGCCGCGGCCGACATGGTGCGCCCCATGCTGGCCCTGTACATCGGCGGCATGGGCGCGCGCGAGATGAACTTCCACTTCGAGGTCTTCGCCCGCATGGGCTACGAGGAAACGTGCGTGCGTGTGCAGGAGCTGTTCCTGTCCGGCGACAAGCGCGGCGCGACGGCAGCGATCCCCACGAAGATGGTCGAAGAGATCGCCATCATCGGCCCCGTGGCCAAGATCAAGGATGATCTGCAGCGCTGGACCGACACCATCGCCACCTCGCTCCTGATCGGCGGCCCTCCACAGTTCCTCGAGCTGATATCGAAGGTCGTCTGGTGACGACACGTCGTAGCGCGCTCATTAGATTCCGTAGCGCGGGCTTTTCAGCCCGCGCGGTGGTCGCATGAAGGGAGAGCTCCACGCAGGATTGGTGCACTTGAACCCGCCTGTATGGAGCAGGGGTTATGACGGGGCGATGGCTTAGTGGGCGGGTGACTCCACGCCTTCCTGTACCCAGTCGTACACTCGAAGCGCCATCGTCATCCGCGGCTTCCAGTCGACCGTGCCGTACTGCGGGAACTTCCGCCGGATGCCCGCCCACGCCGCGTCCTTCTCCGCGCCGGTGATCTCCTCCGCCCGGCACTTCAGGATCACCTTCCGCAGCTTCGTCCAATCCTCGTCGTACTCATCGATGAGGACAACGATCCGCGCATCGTGGCGCAGCGCCATCCCCGTCGCCGACTTCGGCCCCAGATCCACGTATACCGTCGCCTCGCCGTCGAACACCGGGCACACCGGGATGACGTGCGGCGCCCCGTCCGCCCGCACCGTCGCGATCCGGCAGACTCGCGCCCCGTCAATGAACTCTCGGACGCTGTGAGGTATGGGCTTCAAAGTGACCCCCGCTGCTCAATCGCACTGATGACTGATAGTTGAGAACTGATGGCTGACGTCTACACCAGGTGCGGCGCCAGGTGCCGGAACACTTCCCTGATGCTCACGACGGCCTTGGGCGTGCCGGTCTGCAGGAGCGGGATGTGCCGGAACCCGCCGACCGACATCTTGTTCAATGCCACGGCGATGTCATCGTCGTCGCGCAGGAACACCGGGTCGGCCGTCATCACCTGACCGCACGTCACCGCGTTCAGATCCTCCGTAGGCCCCGCCACTTTGTGCAGCACGTCCCACGGCGTGATGATCCCCGCCAGCGAGTTCCCGCTCATGACCAGCACGCACTCCGTGTCCGAGTTCTGCATCAGCCGCACCGCCAGCCCGACGGGGTCGGTCGTCTGCACCCGCACGGGCGACTGCGCGGGCAGTTCAGCCAGCCGCGCGTTGATGAACGCCGGCCCCGAAGCCCGCCGCTGCGCCGATGCGGGATCGTCGAGCGAGTACAGGTCCTGTCCGCAGTTCGCGCAGCTATCCACGCCCTCGATGTTGTCGAATTTGCACTCGGGACAGATCATGGCCCTACTCCACCGTCCAGGTGTCGCCTTCCAGGAAGATCTCCCGCAGCTCGCCTTCTCCCTCCGCCTTGATGACGTCTTCGATCTGCTTCGTCATCAACGCGTCGTAGGTCGGCCGCTGCACGGCCCGGAACACGCCCATCGGCACCGGGTACTCCGGCCACTCCATCCTGCTCAGCAGGAACGCGATCGCCGGGTCCGGCCGTGCCTCGTCGTGGACCAGCAGGTCGCCTTCGGTGATGCCATCTTTGCCGATCTCTACGACCTCGATGTGCATCCCGCTGAACCGCAGCCCCTTGTCCTTCTCCTTGCCGAAGATCATCGGCTTCCCGTGTTCCAGCGTGATCGTGCGGTCCGCCCGCACCTCCTTCGCCGTGAAGTCGCGGAAGGCGCCGTCGTTGAAGATGTTGCAGTTCTGGTACACCTCGACGAACGCGGCCCCACGGTGCTCGTACGCCCGCTGCAGGCAGTGTTGCATCAGCTGCGCGTCGGCGTCGATCGCCCGGGCAACGAACGTCGCCTCCGCGCCGATCGCCACGCTCAGCGGGTGCAGCGGCGCGTCGATCGTCCCGTACGGCGACGACTTCGTGCGCTTTCCCAGCTCCGACGTGGGTGAGTACTGCCCCTTCGTCAGGCCGTAGATCTCGTTGTTGTGCAGGATGATCTGCAGGTCGACGTTCCGCCGCAGCACGTGAAGGATGTGGTTGCCGCCGATGCTGAGCGCGTCGCCGTCACCCGTCACCACCCACACGCTCAACTCGGGCCGCGAGGCCTTCAACCCCGACGCGATGGTCGGCGCCCGGCCGTGGATGCTGTGGAAGCCGTACGTGTTCATGTAGTACGGCAGCCGGCTGCTGCAGCCGATGCCCGAGATGAACACGATGTTTTCGCGCGGGATGCCCAGCTCCGGCATCATCTTCTGCGTCTGCGCCAGGATCGCGTAGTCGCCGCACCCCGGACACCACCGGACCTCCTGGTCCGTGACGAAGTCCTTGCGCGTCAATACCTGGATCTGCCCGCTTCCGCGTTCCGCCGTAACCATCGCTCTGCTCCGCTAGCCGATCATCTCGGCGATCTTGCGCTCTACCTCGGCGATCGTGAACGGCCGCCCCGATACCTTGTTCAGCCCCTCGATGTCCACGAGGAACTTCGCCCGCAACAGCATCCGCATCTGCCCGAGATTGATCTCCGGCATCAGCACCCGGTCATACCGCCGCATCAACTCGCCCAGGTTCGGCGGGAGCGGGTTCAGGTGGCGGAAGTGTGCTGCCGATACCTTCTTGCCCTGGGCCCGCGCGCGCTGCACGGCCGTCGTGATGACGCCGTACGTGCTGCCCCAGCCCAGCACCAGCAGGCCGCCGGACTGATCGCCGTCCACGACGACGTCAGGGATGTCCTGCGTGATGCGCTCGATCTTCTCTGCCCGCAGGTGGACCATCTTGTCGTGATTGGCCGGGTCGTAACTCACGTTGCCCGTGATGTCCGACTTCTCGAGACCGCCGATACGGTGCTCCAGGTCGGGCGTGCCCGGGATCGCCCACGGCCGCGCCAATGTCTTCGGGTCGCGCGCGTACGGCTTGAACGTCGCCGGGTCGCTCGCGAAGTTCGGCTCGATCTTCGGGAGCGAGCTGATGTCCGGTACCAGCCACGGCTCCGACCCCATACCGAGGTACGCGTCCGAGAGGAAGATCACCGGCGTCCGGTACTTGATCGCGATCCGCCACGCCTCGACCGCCATGCTGAAGCAGTCGGAGGCCGTCGCCGGCGCGACGATCGCCACGGGCGACTCGCCGTTGCGCCCGAACATCGCCTGCAGGAGGTCGGCCTGTTCCGTCTTCGTCGGCATGCCCGTGCTCGGGCCCGCCCGCTGTACGTCCATGATCACCAGTGGCAGTTCCACCATCACCGCCAGCCCGATGGCCTCGCTCTTCAGCGCCAGCCCGGGCCCGCTCGTGCCCGTCAGCCCCAGCGATCCGCCGAACGACGCGCCGATCGCGGCGCCGATCGCGGCGATCTCGTCTTCCGCCTGAAACGTCTTCACGCCGAAGCGCTTGAAGCGCGACAGCTCGTGCAGAACGTCGCTCGCCGGCGTGATTGGATAGCTGCCGTAGAACAGCTGCCGCCCGGCCAGCTTCGACGCCGTGATGAACCCCAGCGCGGTCGCCTCGTTGCCCGTGATGTTCCGGTACAGCCCCGGCTTCAACTTCGCCTTCGGCACGTGGTAGTGCGTCGCGAACATCTCGGTCGTCTCGCCGAAGTGGTAGCCGCTCTTCAACGCCGCCTTGTTCGCCTCGCAGACCGCCGGGTTCTTCCCGAACTTCTCGTCGATCCAGTGCAGTGTCGTCTCCAGCGGCCGGCTGTACATCCAGAACATCAGCCCCAGCGCAAACATGTTCTTGCACCGGTCGACCTGCACCGGCGTCAGCCCGCTGTCCTTCAGCGCACCCGAGTTCAGCACTGAAATCGGCACCCGGTACACGCGGTACGCCTGGAGGCTTCCGTCCTCGAGTGGGTTGCTCGCGTACGCGGCCTTCTTCAGGTTCGTCTCGTTGAACTCGTCCTCGTTCACGATGAGCAACCCGCCGCGCGGCAGGTCTCCGAGGTTGGTCTTCAGCGCCGCCGGGTTCATCGCTACCAGCACGTCCGGCTGGTCGCCCGGCGTGAAGATGTCCTGGCTCGAGAAGCTGACCTGGAAACCGCTGACGCCCGGCAAGGAGCCCTGCGGCGCACGGATCTCGGCGGGAATGTCGGGGAAGGTGCTGATGTCGTTGCCGATGACGGCGGAGGTCTTCGTGAACTGCGTCCCGGCGAGCTGCATCCCGTCGCCGGAGTCGCCCGCGAACCTGATGGTCACTCGTTCCAGTTCGAGGATCTCCTGGTGTCCGGGGCTTACCGTGTCCTTCGTCGTCACTGTGGCCACTCTACGCACCCTCCGGTTCCGCGATCAGTTGGTGGGGGCGCGGTGGCAGGTTCAGCACCTGTGCCGGAAAGGCCTCCGCCAGGAAATGGATAATGTCCAGCGTCCGCAGCACCGCCACGGCGACCCCCTGGCCGTCCACAATGGGGATGTTGCGCTCGCCGCCTTCGTTCATCATCTGGATCGCCTTCGCGATGGGATCCTTTACGGTCAGCGTCTCCAGCCCGTGCGACAGATACTTATCGACGTCTTCGTCGTACTTCACGTCGCGCGCGACGATTCTCATCAGGACCTCGCGCTCGCTCAGGATGCCGACCGGGCGCCGTTCCGCGTTCACGACCAGCACGTAGCCCTGGCCGCGCTGCTGCACCGCCGCCAGGGCGGCGCCAACGCTGGCATCACGTCCGATAGAAACGGGAGGAGGAAGCCCAAGGGCGCTGATCGGGTCGGTCTGAAAGATCTCTTCGACCACGGTTTGCCTCTGCCGCGCACATCCCTGCCGCGGCCCGGCAGCTTCGCGTGAAGCTCCTCATGAAATTGTAACCGAAGGCGCCCACCCTCACGAATTCATTTCTCCGATAGCCGCGATTGACCGCGCACCTTCAGAAGCTGTATCAAGGGGCACCGCCGGGAAGTATCGGTCGCTACGCCCACACAGGCAAGTGCTAAGACCGTTGAGCCAAAACGCAGGAGGCGCGTCATGATCAAGGCCTACGTCCTCGTCGTCACCAACCCCGGCGAGACAAAGAACGTGTACACCGCCGCCAAGGCCACCCCGGGGGTCGTGGAGATTCACGAGGTGATGGGCCCCTACGACATCGTCATCGAGATCGAGGTCGAGTCCCTCAGTGACGTGCCGCCTATCCTCAGCGACAAGATCCGCGTCATCCCCGGTATCGAGAGCACCACCTCGCTCGTCACCTTCCCGGACTGACCTCCGGGGGAACGTGGGTCATTTCCCTGCCGCGTAGAGGCCTCGTTTCAGTCGAGCGCGCCGTCGGCTCGCATCGCCCGCAACGTGTTGCGGAATGCCTCGACGGTCCGGCCCACGTCGTCGGCCGTGTGCGCCGATGACACCATCATCCCGCCGTCCATCAGATGCACGCCCTCGTTGATCATGCCGAGCTTGAGCGCGTGTGACGCCTCTTTTGGCGGTTCCGCGATCGGCGTGGGTGGGGCGCTGCCTCCCCACGAATACCCATCCGGCGGCGGCTCCGTCGCGCCCAACGCGATGTGCAACATCGACGAGAAGCCGTACACACACCCGCGCACGTGCTCGTCACGGAGCACGCCGTTCAGGTCGCGCGCGAGCGTCGCCGCCGTGTCGGCCGCGCGCTGCTGCGGCGTTCCGTCCGCGATGATCGCCAGGCACGTGGCGCCCGCCACGGCCGACAACGGATTCGCGTTGAAGGTCCCCGGATGCGAGATGCGGCCACCGGGGGTGTATGCGCGCGACACGGAATCCCGGATGGCGATCTGCTCGATGATCTCCGCTCGCCCGGCGACGCAGCCTCCCGGCAACCCGCCGGCCACGATCTTCGCCATCGTCGTCATGTCGGGCGTGATGCCGTACGCCTGCTGGGCGCCCCCGGGTGAGACCCGAAACCCGGTGATCACTTCGTCGAAGATCAGCACGACACCGTGACGGGCAGTCAGCTCGCGCGCCGCTCGCACAAACCCAAGATCGATCGGCTCCGTTCCCCAGTGCGCCCCCGTCGGCTCCAGGATCATCGCCGCGATGTCACCGCCGTCCTCACGGAGCGTTCGTTCGAGCGTCTCCGCGTCGTTCTGGGCCACGACGATCGATGCCTCCAGCGTTCCGTGGGGCAGCCCGGGCGACGCGGGAAGTGTGCCTTCCGCGTCCGGTTGCCCCATCACGCTGTCGTTCCATCCGTGGAAGTGCTCGCGCAGTCGCAGCACCTTCTCACGCCCGGTGTACGCGCGCGCCAGCCGCAACGCCATCATCGTCGCTTCGGTCCCGGACGACGTGAATCGCACACGCTCCGCCGAAGGCACAAGCCGCAGCACCAGTTCGCCCCAGCGGATCTCCGCCTCGTGCGAGGCGCCGAAGTGCGTCCCGAGTGAGAGCTGCGCCTCCACCGCTTCCATGATGCGCGGCTCGTTGTGGCCCGGGAGCAGCGCCCCGTGGCCCATCACGTAGTCGACGAGCTCGTTTCCATCTACGTCGGTCTTGTGGCTGCCCGAGGCCTGCCGCACGTACAGCGGAAAGGGAGCGTTGTGGCGGATGTCGTGGGTGACGCCGTTTGGAAACACCTCCGCCGCGCGGCTGGCTAGTGTGCGCGATCCAGGGTGTAACTCCACATAACGTTTCAAAATGCTCATCCGCGGTTGTCCCTTGACTCCGTGCCGGCCAACACGGGCATTCTACGAGCAGGGTAGGGCATGGGGGATCCCCCTATAGCGAGAGCAGCTCGTTTTCCACGTGGTCGAGGAGGTCCATCGCGTCGCCCTCCAGTTTTCCCTCGGGACGAAGATCGAGGCAGCGTCGAAACGATAGGGCGGCGGTCGTGTACAGCGCTCGTGCGTCGGCCTTTGTGTCGGCCGCCGCGTTGGGCCGGCGTGCACGCCGGATCTCGTGAGCAGCGAACTCGTACAACCAGCCGCGCGCGTACCACAGTCCCGCATCGCCGGAGCGCAGCCCCACGGCGCCGTCGATCAGATCGAGGCCTTCCGCGTACTTGTGGCGCCGCGTGACCAGCACCGTCGCCAGGTGTTCCAGGGCCTCGACGCACCCGGGGTCGATGGCGATCGCTTCGCGCGCCAGCGTCAACCCGCCCGCCACGTCACCGGCCGCGTGCCGCTCCTGCGCACGTCTGACCAGGTCGTGCGATTGTCCTTCCGGGGGATTCAGCGCAGTCCCTCGACCAGGCCCAGCGTCTCATCTTCCGTGAACACGCGGAACGAGTTCGTGCGTACGTTTCCCTGGGCGCTCACGGCCAATGAAACGCGCGTCATCGCTTCGTCGTCGGGCGCCTCCGCCACGATCACGTAGTCGTACACGCCCATCGCGAAGTAGAGCTGCTTCAGCTCCGCGCCATACGCCGCAAACGTGCTGCGCGCATTCTCCAGCCGCCGCTGGAGGTCCTGCATCGTCCGTACGCCTTGATCGGTCAGGCTCGCGAGCACAATGTACGTTGCCACGGGGATCCTCCTTTGTCTGCGGCCGGAACATACGCCCGCAGGCACACATTCCGCCGAGGAGGGAGGATCTGTCAAGAAGGAGGGCGTGCCAATCCGGTACCGCCTGCCGCACGACGGGCCAGACGGCCCTCGCCGACGAACGGCCGCATCTCGATGAGCTGCCGGATCGCGAACACGCCCGCGAGCGAAATGTACATAATGGAAAAGAGGTCGCGCGAGACCAGTGAGTGCGGCGTCAGGAACTGCGCCATGAACAATACCGCCAGCACCGCCGCCTCCAGCACCGACATCCGAAGGTTGATCAACAGCACCACGGCCAGCAAGCTCTGGGCGGCCGTCAGCAGCACCTCCTCGGTCTGCCGCGTGTCCGTCGGCAGGGGATTGATGCTCCCGCTCGAGATTGCGTAGGCGATCGGTAGGCAGCCGATGAGCAGCGTCCACTGGTTCACCTTCGACGACACCAGCGCACCCAGCCCCGCGTCGGCTCGCATCCTCCAGGCCAGCAGTCCGGCGACGAGGAACTCCGGGAACTCCGATGCCAGCGGCGCCAGCCACTGGACGAGCTGATACTCGTCGATCCCCAGCTTCGCGCCCGATTCGATCAACCCCTCGGCGAACGGCTCGGCCGCGACCAGTATCGCGGTGCCGGCATAGACGAACATCCCGGCCAGCACCGCCCGTCGCTGGCCCGTGGGCAGGTTGGCGATCTGCTCCGCCGGTCCGATGATGTCGGATTCTTCTTCGATCTCGCCGCGTGAGGCGAGATACACGTACACGCAGAACAGGCCCACAAGGAAGGCCGCGTCGAACAGGGTGATCCCGCCGCGGATCGGAATGATGAAGGAATAGACCGTCGCGATGCCCAGAATGCCGACCTCGGTCCGGTGCATCGCCGCCAGTTTCAATGGGTTCTGGCGCGTACGGAACGCGAAGATCCCGACGACCATCGTCCAGCCCAGTCCGACCAGTAATCGGTTGCCGCCCGTCATGTTCGCCGTGGCGTACGACGCGTAGGACGGGTCGTCGCCCGCCTTCCACGCGAACAGCATGTCCACCGCGTACTCCGGCAGCACCGCGATGAGCGCCAGCCCCGCCAGCGCGAGCGTCCGCGGGACGTCGCGTTCCGCCGCTTCCGCGGTCCAGGTCAGCAGGAACGCGGCCGAAACGATCCCCATCCCGTACAGCAGCGTTTCAACGGGTACGGACGCGCTCCAGAGGTGGAATCGAAGTGAAGCGGCTGGCCATGCCAGCAGCGCCATGACGAGCGGCCACTGCCACCGCCGCACAAAGGCCAAGCATCCTCCAACAAAAAGACCTCTGATGACACACCAGGGTCATCAAAGGTCTCACTTCCCCGTCGCGCGGGGTGTCCGGACCGGGCCTTGAGGCCGGGTTTGGCGATCCGGACTGCGCGCGCACTGCGCGCGCCAGTTACTCCCCTTTGGGTGCTTGAACGCTACGGTAACGCGGCGCGGCCGTCAATTCCCGCGTGCGGGCACAGATGGTCCGATGCGTCAGCTCGCTCGCCGCGCTCGGAGACAGCTCACGTGGCCCAGGTTGTCCAGCAGCTCCGCCTCGAAGTACTCGTCCCGCGTCTCACCGCAGTCCGGAAGCCGCAGGCCGTGCTCGAAGACGTCGTCCGCGGTTAAGGCCTCGCCGCAATCCGGGCAGACGAACATCGGCCGTCCATGTCTGTCACGCACTGTGTCCTGGGAAAGCGTCATTCCGGCCACCTCTCCCTTGTCATAACGCGTCGGACCTCCTGGCGTGTCAGGCCTTGAAGGCCGGCCTTCCGCCAGCCCCCGGGGCCGCATCAGATCCCGCCCCGTCGTCCGATGCTGAAGGTAGGGAATCAGGGGGACCAGTTCCTGCGCTTGTCGTCTCTCGGAACGCGCGTCAATCCGCTGCGGATACGTCGCGTGTACGCTCGACGTTCTTGGAGATAGACAGTGTTCGGGTTTGTGGGGTAGAGGGATGACATCGCGAAACTATTACGAGGTCCTGGGTCTGGCCAACTTCGCCGACGGCCCCATGGTCGACCAGGCGTACTGGCACCTGGCGAAGACCTACCAGACGCTGGCCGTCACCGACCCGCGCGCGCGCAAGCTCCTCGACGAGCTCAATGAGGCGTATGGTGTCCTCGGAACGCCTCGCCTGCGTGAGGAGTACGACCAACAGCTAGCTGGCGCCTCACCGAGTCCGCGAGGCAAGGCAGGGAGGCGACCCAGAGCCGCTTCGCGACCCTCCAAGCCTTGGTTCACGATCGCTCTGCCGTCCTGGCGCCCGTTCGCTGGCCGAGGACGGGACGCCGCTCCCGAGTCCCCCGAGCCATCGCGCGCGGTGCGCCCGGTCGTGGTGTCCGCTTCGGCGCGCCAGCCGGCTTCAGCCAGCAGCACGGCGCGCCCGACACCCCAGCCTCCGACCGTCACGGCACGCTCCGGGACATCCGACGTCGGGGACCTGCGGGCGTCCACCGCTCGCATGCTGGAGCGATGGCGGGCGAACGCCGGCATCCGGCCAGGTGGCGCCTCGGCGGCGGCTGAGCCGGACACGACACTCGTGGACATCTTCAAGACCGAGAGGGAGCTGGAGGCCCACGGCGACCCGCTGACCGCGGTCATGGAGATCCTCCGCGCCCCGAAGGACGTCGTCCCGGCGAAGTCGAAGCCCTGAAGTCGATCGCCCAGGCCACCGGGGGGGAGACGCTGCGCTGCGGAGGGCTCTCGCCGCTCGCCCGATGATCGCACTATAGCTGTTATGTAGTATCGCGAACCCGCGGTCGCTCAAGTCAACGCAGATTCAAACCGATACTTGCCTCGGAAGGAGGCGCCGGGTTACCGCGCCGCTGAGCGCCGCCAGACGGCCCGCGGCCGACGCACGATGCAACCGGCCCGCGCAACACGGATGGCCGCACGACACCGCAGCATCCTCGACACCATTGGCAACGCATCGCCCGCCCGCCGTCCCCAGATCGGCCTCACGATGTGGTTGCTGGGGGCCGCCCTGCTCGCGCTCACAGCGGCGCTGGTCATCGTCGGGCCCAGCGTTATGTCGAGACCGATGTCCACCGCGCTCGAGCTTGCCGCCATGGCCCTCGGCGTCGCATACGGCCTCCTCGTCGCCGTACACTCCCGCCACGGACACCTCAAGACCGAGCGCGCCTACTCCACCCATCTCGAGGAGCTGAGCCAGCGCCTCCGCACCATGGCCTACCGCGACGTCCTCACCGGCCTGTACAACCACCGCTACTTTCACGAGCAGCTCACGCACGAGATAGACCGTTCCATTCGGTATGGCCAACGGCTCACTGTCCTCCTGTTCGACATGGACAACTTCAAGACGATCAACGACACCTACGGTCACCTCGTCGGCGACAAGTTCCTCAGTCTCGTCGGGCAGATCGTCGCCAAGCAGATCCGCAGCAGTGACATTGGTGCCCGCTACGGCGGCGACGAGTTCGCCATTATCCTGCCCAACACGAACGCCGAAGAGGCTCGCACCACCGCCGCCAAGCTGGAAGAAGCGGTTGCTCGCTCCGCCGCCATGACGCCGGGCGAGGAGTCCGTCCGGCTCGGCATCTCCATCGGCTACGCCTGCTGCCCCGACGACTCGCGCCTCCCCGGTGAGCTCATCGAGGCCGCGGATCGCCGCCTCTACGAGATCAAGATGGCGCGCCGCAGCGGCGCCAGGCGCCTGCGTGAAACGGCGTAGCGCGCTATGTACACAAATGCACGGATGTTAGACTGCCGTTATCCACTTCCCACGGCGGCAGCCCCCTGTCCCCGCTGAAGGAGCGCCTCGCTATGTCCATCAAGGCCGTCCAGGCCGCTGTCTTCGGACTGCTCACCGTTGCCGTCGTCGTTCTCGTCTTCGCGGTCGGTTACGTCGTTGGTGACAGCGGCGAGAGCGCCGGCGCCAATGGCGCCCCGGATCCCGGCGTGGAAGTCAGTGATGGCGCGGAACCCCAGGATGCCGACTTCGCCAACCTCAACGAGATCTTCGACATCCTCGAGGACAAGTACGTCGATCCCGATCTGGTTGACCGCCAGACGCAGTACCAGCAGGCCATCAACGGCATGCTGGACACCTTCCCCGACAGCGGCACCTTTTACGTCGATCCCCAGACCGTGGCTACCAGCATCGGCACCTCCGGCAAGTTCGAGGGTATCGGCGCCACCGTCGCCTCCCAGAACGGCGATATCGTGATCGTCGCTCCCATCGAGGACACGCCGGCGGAGCGCGCGGGCATCCTCCCGGGCGATGTCATCCTCGAGGTCGACGGCGAGACGACGGAAGGCTGGAGCCAGGAGAAGGCCGTGCTGAAGATCCGCGGCCCCGCCGGCACCAGGGTCACGCTGAAGGTCCGCCACGCCGAATCCGGCGAGGAGGAGACGCTGGAGATCGAGCGCGACGAGATCAAGGTCAAGAGCGTCACCACCGAGCCCCCCGGTGGCGCCCTGAAAGACGGTTCCGGGGCCGACATCACGGACCTCGCGTACATCTATCTCCGAGAGTTCACCGAGCCCTCCAAGGAAGAGATGCGGCAGGCCCTCCGTGACGCGGTCGAGAGCGGGAAGAAAGGCATCATCCTCGATCTCCGCAACAATCCCGGAGGCTTGCTGCGCACGACGATCGACATCGCCGACGAGTTCCTCGATGGCGACAAGATCATCCTCACAGAGCGTGACGGCGACGGTTCCGAGGAGGTGTACAAGTCCAAGGACGGCGGCATCGCGCTCGACATCCCCGTCGTCATCCTCATGAACCGCTTTAGCGCCAGCGGATCGGAGGTGCTGGCCGCCGCCCTGCAGGACAACGGCCGCGGGCAGCTCGTCGGCGAGAAGTCGTTCGGTAAGGGGACCGTGAACGTCTCGAGCGATCTCACGGACGGCGGCCAGCTCTACGTCAGCGTCGCCAAGTGGCTCACCCCGAACGGCGTGCAGATCGATGGCGTCGGCATCCGGCCGGATGTGGCCATCCAGTTCAGCGATGAAGACATCGACCTGCGCCAGGATGTGCAGCTGTGGAAGGCGATCGACGTCCTGCGCGGCACCGACTTCACGCCTCCGCGTACGCCCGTCGCCGCATCCGAAACTCCCGTGGCAACGCCCACCCGCGCGGGCGGCTGATGAGCCCGCTACCCTAGCGCCACATGGCCGAGATCACACAGGTCGCATCCAACCGGAAGGCGTTCCACGACTACGAGATCTTCGAGCGCCTCGAGGCCGGCATCAGCCTCACTGGCACCGAGATCAAGTCGATGCGGGCGAACGGCGCCAGCATTCGGGAGGCCTATGCCCGCCCGCAGGACGGCGAGATGTGGCTGTATGGCGCGCACGTCGCGGAGTACGCGCCCGGCAGCTATCAGAACCACGATCCGGTCCGACCCCGGCGCCTCCTGCTGCACAAGAAACAAATACGCGAATGGGCTCGCGCCATCACCGAGCGCGGCCTCACCGTCGTCCCGCTGAGCCTCTATCTGAAGGACGGTACGGCGAAGGTAGAGCTTGGCCTCGTCCGCGGCCGCAAACAGTACGACAAGCGTCAGGCCATCGCGAAGCGCGAGGCCGATCGCGATATCGCCCGCGCCCTCCGCCACCGCAATCGCTGATGGCCCCTCGACCGCCGCTTGGCGATCCGCGCGCAGACGGGTCAGACCGCACGCCACGCGACCTTCCGTGCCCCTACTGGTCCGCGACGCCACGTCCGTCCTCCTCGCTGCCGCGCTGACTGCACGCGGCGGAAGCGGTGACAGCGGCGCGTGGCGGCCAGCGCCTCCGGAAGCCGGACGAGTAATAGCGCTATACTGGGGGTGTCAGTCCGGTACTGACCTGCTCGGGGACGAAAGGGCTCGACAGGGATCGACGGATCTGAGTTGCAGGCGGAGGACGGCTGCACCCTCCTTAATACGCGGCCAAACCATATTTGGCGAATCTGAACTCGCCCTCGCTGCCTAGGCAGTGACGTTCATCCCGTTCCAACCCCGGCGGGGCGGGAATGAGCGACGAAAGCCCGGGGTGCTGCACCCGCAACGCCGGTAGCGGGAGCCTAAGACCACCGGCTGGCCTCGTACGCACAGGCCCGCAGTGGACGTACGAGGCGAGACCTAACTGTCGGGATAAGCCTGTAGGAGACTCAGGGCGGCGGTTGCCTGGACGGGGAGTTCAACTCTCCCCCGTCTCCACCACTAATCAACGCCCTCCCGAATCTGAAATAGGGGTTCGGGAGGGCGTTTCGGCAGCTTTGACAGTCACGGTGACAGTCACCAAAACGAAGGAATCGCTTTGGCTAACCGAGATCTTCGCCACGAGCTCATCGCAGACGTCGAACAAATCGAGGACAACGCGCGGCTGTTTCTCGCGGGTCGCAACTCCGCCTACCAGGCGGTGGCGATTCAACTGCGGAACCTCTTGCTGAAGGGGCCACGTGGCCTGATGCTTCGAGTGTTCCCTGGCGCAACGCTGCATCCCCTGTCCGCCGAGCCCGGGCGCGAGGAGGGGGCGGACGGCCTGATAAGGGTCACACTGTTGGGACATGCGGATCTCGTCCTGAGACCTACGCCGCACGTTCAGCTGCCAGTTCAATACGACGCGGAACCGATTCCGATCTCGCAGTGGATTGGCCAGTGGGTAATCGATTCACAGATCAGGATTGACAAGTTGATCAACGAAACCGCCGATCAGGAGGTTGCGCACACCCAGGAAGAACGAACAAGGATGTTGGAACGCCTGAACAGTGCCGGATTCTACTTCGGGATCTCTGATCCAAACGACATCGGCAACCGGCGCCCCGACCGCTACATGTACCAGATGATGATCGTCGCGATCGGCGAGTACGTTGCCAAGCGTTGCCGCCAGTTACTGGCCGCGACTCCGGTCCCCGACCCTGCTGACTCCAAGTAAAATTCTCGCTGGGCCCCGTTGGCTCTCGATTTGTTGTTACCGCTCGATCGCCACCCCCTGGAACACGCGATCCATCGCCTCGGCCGCCGCGCCTTGCATGTCGGGCAGAACGTGCGAGTAGATCCGCAACGTCGTGCTGATGTCGGCGTGGCCCAACATTTCGGACGCGACCTTCACCGGCACCCCTTCGGCCATAAGCAATGTCGCCGCGGTGTGCCGCAGGTTGTGGAAGCGCATCGGTGGGAGGCCCGCGCGACCCAGCAGGCGCGCGAATGACCGCGTGCGTACGTTGTTCCCGTCGAGCGGCCGTCCGCGGCCCGTGGTGAACACAAAGCCATGATCCTCCCACAACGGGCCAGCGGCTAACCGTTGTTCGAGCTGGCGCGGTCGATGTGCGCGCAGAGATTCCACGGCGATCG